>JAJTZB010000013.1 GCA_032906765.1 Nitrososphaerales archaeon | reverse complement strand
AAAAAAATCATCGGGCCCACCGCAGCGCCAACGAAAGCACTGAGCAGCGCAACCTTGATGCCGTGTTTCCGCGTTAGATACGCTATCAAGACGAAGGATACCACAGCAGATAATACTGTAACCGAGCTGATCGGGTTTGGCGCTGTACCAGACCCCGCCCACGTGGGGATTGTGAGAAGGTTGTACTTCAAAAGCAGTAGAGCGTATCTTCCGTATGCTGAGCTGTCGACTAAGAACGCCAAAATAGCGAGGACCCAGATCAAAATCACTAGAACGATGGTCGTCTTGCTGGGCCTCTTTGTCCCCAGTGGATTCTTTAGCCTCGTCCCGAGAAACGCGATGAAGAGCCCGACGATGAGCAGTACGACTGTTAGCGCTACCGCGTCAGTGCCTGCGTAAGGAGCCCAAGCAGCCAAGATACACCACCGCTACTTTTGGAGCCGATTCGCCTTCTTATTGAACGTTGCAGCTTCAGAGAATCTTTCTTGGGCATGACCTTGCAGAGAACATAATCTTAGCAAGCGAACTTGACTAGCAACGGACATTCAACCCGATCAGAATCTTGGCGAGTGGATAAGCCACAAATCCTCTTCCTTGCAGCGCGCGCTCTCGCTAGAATGCCCTAGCTTCTTTTGACGGTATCAGATCAGTTCTTGAACAAATCGTAAATGCCGACGGTTATGGCGAGGATGAGGAAGACGTTGAACACGTAGAACCAGGGGCCGAAGACCCAAGTAGGAATCAAGAAGTCTATGACGATGAGACCGAAGATGCAGACGGCCAGGCCCTCTGCATTCCCGTCCTGCAGCGCGGACCTCTGAGCCTGGTATTCCCTCTCTATCTCGCGGTTGGCCGCCTCCTGGTTCAGTCGGTAGAACAGGACCTCCCTCGGGTCGTCGTACTTGTCCGGCCCCAGGGTGTCGTACAGGTGCCGCTTCTCATAGTCGGAGAGCACTGCATAGGCTTCGCTAGCCTCGGCGAACCTCCGACTCGCATCCTCGTCCTTGTTCCTGTCCGGGTGATACTGGACCGCAATCTTCCTGAAGGCATCATTGATCTGGGCCTTTGACGCCGTCTTGGGCACCCCAAGAACCCCATAGAAATCCTTCGTCAAGGAGGTCCTTTCTGGTTGGATGTTTTCCCTTCTTCTTGGCTCTCGATGGCCGCAGCGTCCGCCGTTGAGTTATCCTTTGAATCAGAGCCGCGAAGGTACTTCTCGAGGAGCCTCCTCAGCTCCGACACCTCCCTCTTCGTGCTCTCCTCCTGGACCGCCATCTTGGCCCTCTCTCCCAAGTCCAGGGGCGTAGCACACTTCGGACAGTACATCATGCCGGGAGATGCCTTCTCTTTGCACCTCGGACAGATCACCGGAGCGAACTCCGGCTTCGGGGGCTCCACCGGCCTCCCCGAGTAGACCGCCTGGTACTTCCTGTCCAGGTCACCGCCCGAAAGATGGATGTAGGTGGCAGGCGTCCTGGAGCTCATCGACCAGCCGTACATCAGCCTCAGCTCTGAGTCTGTCAGGAACTTCGCGTTCCGGGTAGCGCTCTCGTGCCTGAACATGTACATGTGGACCCTCGGCTTCTTGATCGCCGCCTTCTTCGCGACGTCCTTGATCATGGCGCTGCACGCCTTCCACCCGAACGGCTCGTCGAGGTGGTTCGGGCTCAGGGTCAGCCAGAGGGGCGCGTTGGGGTCCGTCCTGAAGCGGTGCGTCTCCAAGTAACGAGCGAGATGATCAACGGAGGCGATGAGCCTCAGCGTCCTTGCGCCGGTCTTACCTCTCCGGATGTGAACTATCGCCCCGGCATCGTCAAACTGTACGTCCCCCACCCTGAGAAGGAGCAGCTCGCTGACCCGTGCTCCGAGTTCAGCGGCGACAGAAATGATGGCCTTGTCCCTGTAGGTATCTGCTGCCTTGATCAGCTCTCGAACTTCTTCGTCCGTGAAGAAGAGCGGCTCCTGCTTCTCGCTCGCCTTGATGGTCTTCCTGAGCCACCTCACCTCCTCTGGGTAAGGTGTGTCCTTGTCCGTGTCACCGTATCTGACGAACTTCATGAACCTCTTGACCATAATCTTGAAGTCGGCCATGGTCTCGGCAGAGTAATGGCGCTGGCTCTCCGTCCCGTCCCAGTTCCTCACCGTGAACTCATGATCGGCCAGGCGCGTCATGAGGTCCTCGATGTCCCGCCTCTTCGCCCTACGGTAAGTGACCCTCATGTGGTGGGAGACGGTCATGAGAGTGTTGACGTACTTCGCCTGCCGGCCCAGGGAGACCCCCTGAGCCTTGACCTGCTTCATGAACGCCCGTATCAGCTTCTTGTCCTGTGGACGGACCCTTGAATCACGTTCGAGCCTGCTTTCGGCGTTCCTGAGTTGGTAGAGGTAGTCGTGGATGTCGTCCGGTGTCATGCGGTAGAGGGGGCCGGCGGCTTTTAACGAGGTGTACTTTTCGATCCGTGGATTAGCCATCGCTCCAGACTACATCCGGCCGGGGCACTTGACCCTGCGCTTCTAAGACACTGCTACGACCCCAACTTCTCAAGTAGCCTCAACATCTCGATGTCTCCGCCCGCTGGAGGCTTCCAGTCGCCACGGACCACCTCTTCGTCTTGGGAACGGAGATCATCGGAGAAGGTCGAGACCCCGGTATTCACGACCTTGAGCTTCTCTGTTAGGATGGTCTTCTCCTTACTCCTCTTCGTTTCGTGTAGGCCCCACGGGGTCCAAACCTTGCTAGCCATAATGCTTGGGAGAAGCAGAAGACCGTTGTATTTTTGAGACTGCCCTAATTGCATAACCGATGAAAATCATTCGAGCATTAAAGCGAATAAGTGAGGTGTCTAGCGCTTGTTAGTCGTCCTGTTCTAGAGGACTGTCCAACCGCCGTCTATCACGACGCACGACCCATTCACGTAGCTGGACCTGTCCGATGCGAGGAAAAGAGCAAGCTCGGCTATCTCCTTCGGGTCCGCGATTCGGGGCATAATCGAGGCCACCTTGTTCAGATGTTCCGCTCCAATGGGGTCAGGCTGGGCGCTCCCCATGCCTATGTTAGTCTGAACCGCACCTAGGACCATGGCGTTGGACCTTATCCCTCTTGTGCCATAATGCGCGGCAATGCTCCTGGTGAGCCCGATCAGCGCGTGCTTGGAAACAGTGTACGCAGCGCCCGCCATACCGCCGAAGAGCCCCGCCACCGAGGCGGTGTTCAGTATGACGCCGCCGCCTTGGCTCAGCATCGCCGGTATGACCCTCCTGCTTGCCCGGAAGGGGGCATTGACGTTGACGTTCATGACTTTGTCCCAGACCTCGTCCGGCGTATCCGCGACTGGCCTGGCGCCGTCCATGATTCCTGCGTTGTTGCAGAGTATGTCGACCCTTCCGTAGGATTCCAAGGCTTCGTCTATCATTCGCTCCGGTTCTTTGCTGATAGAAAGGTCCATCGTCATGCCCGAGGCCTTCGAGAAGGGCGCTTACGGGACTACAGACACCACCCACCCGAACGTGTTCGATATCGAGAATCACTACGGTCGCGTCGCCCTCGCAGGAAGTGTGACCCTGCTAAGACGGCTCGACCTCCCGACTGTGAAATACGAGCTCTCGCCGAGAGAGACAAGGGACCTGTTCAAGAGCAAGGGTTGGAAGACAGTCGTTGGCTACCAATGCCGGAATCCTCCCCACACTGCGCACGAGTACCTTCAGAAGGTCTCGCTCGAGAACTCGGCCATAGACGGCATTTTCATCCAGCCCGTAATCGGCCGACTGAAGAAGGGTGACTACAAGCCAGCCGTGATCATGGAGGCGTATACGGAGGTCGTGAATGGGTACTACCCCAAGGACAGGGTTGTCCTCTCCTCCCTTTCAATCACGATGCGCTACGGCGGCCCAAAGGCTGCGCTCTTCTACGCGATTGTTCGTAAGAACTACGGTGCCACGCACTACATCGTGGGTAGGGACCAAGCGGGGGTCGGGAAGTTCTACGATCCTTACGCGTGTCACAGAATTTTCGACCAATTCGACGTGGGGATTGTCCCTCTCAGATACATGGAGACCTTCTACTGCAGGAGATGCAGGTCCATGGCGACTGAGAAGACATGTCCGCACACCCAAGAAGAGCATCTGGCTGTCAGCCAGACGAGGATGAGGGAACTCCTCCGAGAAGGAAAGGAGTTACCGGCCGAGATACTCAGACCAGAGGTGATCAGGGTGCTCAGCCAAGGCGACGTGATCCTCGATTAGTCGGTCTTGTTCTGCACCACCGGTGCACGACCTCGAGGCCGAGTCGAAACCTATGTCGTTCCTAGCTCGCTTGGCCGTCCTTTTCGCTGCGGGGATTCGACATATGGATAACACCCCCTTGCACGCGAGAACGGTTTTAAGGGGATGAAAAGTGGCTCCGCCAATTCAACCCAGTGGTGACAATGCAACTCAACAACTACTCCACTCATTCAAGGTCCAGGGTCAAAGCGAACAAGAACGTTGGGATCGATGAGTTCAACGCCCTGCTTGCCAAGGCGAAGTCAAGGATGGAAAGCAGGGGGACCACGTCGCAAAAGGCGAACCTTGACGGCATTGTCGTGGAGCTGGTCACAACCAGCGGTCACCAAGCGGATTTCTGGAGGAACAACTGGTGGCCAGCGGGCGATGATGTTCTCCCACACGCTAGGATATACTCCGTCCAAGACATCGAGGGTCTCGAATCGGCGGCCTACTACTGCTCGCCGCTGAACACGTCGCTTTTCGTGAACACAGAGTACTACGGCCAGTGCAAGTCGTGGGCCCTGGGCATGGCAGCCGCGATCCTGGAGAAGAGGTTCAACACCCTATCCATTCACGGCGCCACCGCGCTGTACAAGGGGAGGGGGGCGGTCATAATTGCGCCTACAGGCACGGGCAAGACGACCCACTCGTTCAAGATATTCCTCAACGATGAGGGTAAGATTTGCGGCGACGACTGGGCGTACGTCGCGTTCCCCGAGGGGGTCTCTATTCCAACGAAGCCACTGATCGCGAGGCAACCCGAGAGGGCGCTCTACATGCGCTCCGAGTCCCAGAAGGAGCAAGAATGGTTGAGAGGCGTCTTCGACAGGTCGATGAGCGAGAACGTGACGACAAGGAAGGAGGAATGCGAGTACCCCACCGGAGCCGACATGTGTTCCGTGACCAAGAGGAAATGCGTCTTCAACGAGGGCATGCAATGGTGCTACTATAGCTTCGGGAACTCAAGGGCTCTGGTGAGAAGGGAAGATATTCTCGGGCCGAACAAAGTCGTAGACGAGGTCCCAATCAACCTGGTGGTCCTCCTCAGGAGGGACGACCACAGCCCCGCCGAGGTCCAGCTGAGCCCGAGCGAGGCGATCGAAATCCTGCGAAAGGGGGAATCCATGATTCTGCCTGGGGCAGGGCCCAAGGAGAAGTGGGGCACGATCTCGACGGAGCCTTGGTACAATCCATACCTGCTCGAGCTGGACAACTCGAGGCAGGAGCACTTCTTCAGGCTGATGTTCGAGACGTGGAAGGTGCCCTGTGTAATCCTCAACACAGGAGTCGAGACGATACAGCAGAGCCACGACAGGATAGTCGCCGCGCTCGATGGTTCGACCCACACAGGTAGAAGTCGCTCGGGCGGAAACGTCTAAGTATCTAACTCGAGCCGACGTGGCGCGGCTTGCTCGCTCTGGAATTCCTGCTGGTCATACTCCTCGCCTCCATACTTGCCGGCGCAATCGGTTCAATAGTGGGCCTGGGCGGCGGCGTCATAATCATCCCGATCCTGACGGTCGCCCTCGGCGTCGACATCCATTTCGCCATCGGGGCCAGCATCGTTTCTGTCATCGCGACGTCGAGCGGCGCAGCTGCGACTTATGTCAAAGACAAGATGACCAACCTGAGAGTGGGCATGTTCCTTGAACTTGCGACAACCGTCGGCGCTATAGTAGGGGCAGCGGTCGCAGCATACGCCAACTCCTTTGCCCTCGAGTTCATCTTCGGGAGCGTCTTGCTCGTGTCTTTGGTGCCTCTGGTCAAGCAGCTTGGCGAGGACATCCCGAAGAACCCCGAGCTGGAGGGTTTGGCAAAGCGGCTCTCGCTCCGCGGCTCGTACGCCGAGACCGACGGGTCTGCCGTGGACTACAACGCGACAAGGCCGAAGCTCGGCCTGCTCGGGATGCTCGTAGCTGGCTTGATCTCCGGCCTGCTCGGGATAGGAAGCGGCACCTTCAAGGTGCTCTCAATGGACCTGGCGATGAAGCTCCCGATGAAGGTCTCGACCACGACCTCGAACTTCATGATCGGGGTGACGGCCGCAGCGAGTGCGGGAATCTACTTCGCACGCGGGGACGTGAACCCGCTGATAGTCGCGCCAGTAGCGATTGGGATTCTCATCGGGGCTTTCATCGGCACGAGGCTTCTCGTCAGGGCCAGGAACCCGACAGTCAGGAAGCTGTTCGCCGTAGTGCTTGCAGTCACGGCTGTTGAGATGGTGTTGAGGGCCTTTGGTTTTTGACCCGGGGAAGATTCCGCGATGAACTTTAGGGAACCAGACTCGATGAACAACGTTCTCAGCGGAGTCCTGAGGTACGGCGTCCTCCTGTCCGCCACCATCATAGTCTTCGGGACAGTCCTATTGGTTGCGAGGTACGGCTCCAGCAGCGCCTCTGATTTCCTTACCTACCTCCCAGGTCAGATACCGCACGGTTCGTTCACCGTGAGCCTCTCGGCGCTGCCCGGGGGGCTCGCCGAGCTGGATCCCTTCTCCGTCATCGAGCTCGGGGTCATCTTCCTGCTCGCAACTCCCGTGGCTAGGGTCCTCTTCTCCGTCTTCCTCTTCGCAGCCGAGGGAGACAGGACGTACGTCTACATCACGACCGCGGTCCTCCTCATTCTCCTCTTCAGCATCCTGGTGACGCCGTTCATCCCAGCCTTCAACGCGTGAGCGACGCAGGCTGGCGGGAAGCAATGTCCCGCTGGGCTGAAAGACATTTAGCACGCGGACGCGCCACGAGACCAGTTGATCAGAGCCGTCTTCTTCGACCTCGGCGGGACGCTCCTCGTCATGAGGAGGGACGCAATCCTGCAGAGGGTTCTGCGAGACGAAGGGTACAGAGTCGACCTAAAGCGAATCCACACCTCCTACATGGAGATGGAGTCTTCGTGGCTCGAGCGGTACTCGGCCCGGTTCGCCAAGGAAAGCGACGCGACGGATGCATACAAGGCACTAGACGCGATGGTAATCGAGCGTCTTTCCGTCGTGAAGGGCGTTGCTGAGATAGCGAGGATTTCAGCCCTCATTCGGAGGCGATGGGAAGAGCTCGGAAAGGAAATCCCGCCCAGACTCTATCCAGACGTCGAGCCCGTGCTGGCCAAGCTCGCATCTCTGGGCCTCACGCTGGGGCTCGTCTCGAACGCGCCTCCCGAGACCACGAAGACAGTGGAGGAGTTGGGCCTCAAACGGTACATCAGGCACATCGTCATCTCCGGAGTGGTGGGATACACGAAACCCAACCCGGAGATATTCCGAATCGCCCTCTCCAAGGCTTCCGCCTCGCCCCGCGAGACAATCCACGTCGGCGACGTCTACGCGTCGGATGTCGTCGGCGCGCGAAACGCAGGCATCACAGGGGTGCTGCTTGACAGGGACAGGGTCGCGGGCACGACGGACTGTCCGACGATACACGGCCTCGCCGAGGTCATCCCCCTAGTAGGCTCCGCGTCCAACGGATGACAGAGCTGGCTCGGGCAAAGAACTCCTAGTCTCTTGTGTACCCTGCGCAGAGCATTCCGTAGTAGGTAGGGACTTGGTAGGAGAAGAGATCTCCCCGCATCCCGACCTCACCGAGTATCCCCGCGAGCATCGCCATCTGCCAGAGGCTGTCAGGCTTGGCTGCATCGACCAGGCTTCTGGGGAGGTTCATGATCGACTTCAGCCTCCCTGCAGCGATCGCCTCCGTGACAAGCCTGTCGTAGACGGCTGCCTTGGGGCTGAATCCATACGGTCCGTTCTTCTTGTGAGCGTGAGCTTGGTCCGCGCTCGCCACGAAGGCCACCCTCTTCCTGTCGGATTCGGCGACGCGGGCGATGGCCCTGCCGAATTCGAAGTTCCTCCTCAACGGAACCTCCCTCGAAGGCGTAACTACTACCAGCCTGCTCCTGAGCCTCATCTCCTTCAAGAAGAACCACATCGGTATGAGCGTACCCCAGTCCATGGCAAGGTCTGACAGGAGCCCCTCGAGGGTACCGTAGTTCGCACCAACGACCGGCAGGTCCGCTCTCTCGGCTTCCTCCAAGATCTTCCAGGCTAGCTTGATGTCGCAGTCCGCCTTGAGAGAGATTCCCTTCCTTCCCTCCACAACCCTCCCCGTGGAGTGCTCCGCCAATACGACGCCGATGTGCTTGTGAAGTCTCAGGCTGTGCGGGCTGGCTAGCACTATCGTGTCCGGCCTGGCGGACTTCATCTGCGAGGCGATCCGCCTCATTCCCTTCCGAGTCGGCGTGAAGAGGCTCAGCTTGTCGCCCGCGAGTTCGGGTACAATCTCGCCGCCGTGGGGCGCGATGCACGCGTAGACTAGCGTCATCGATTTGGGGAGAACATCCCCGGCTTATTAACCGCCAGCGGGAAAACCCACCCAGTCTAAGGATGAGATGAGAGCGAGCCGTGGTCGTTATTTGTCTAGCACCGCCTTCATCGATTGAAGATGTTCTCAGCGCTTCGATACCGCCTGTATCCCGATGAAGACACGAGGGAGAGGTTAGGGAGTACGTTGGCCCTGTGTTGCTACCTCTACAACGAATCTCTCGCCGAGAGGAAGCGGCGCTACAAGGAGACTGGACACGGATTGTATTACAACGAGCAAGCGAACGCCCTCCCCGCCTTCAAAAAAGAGAATCCCGCCTTCACCGACGTCCATTCACAGGTCCTCCAGAACGTCCTGAAGCGCCTGGAGAGGTCGTTCAAGAACTTCTTCGATGGCAGGGCGGGATACCCGAAGCCCAAGAACGAATCGAAGTGGAGGAGCCTCACGTACCCACAGGCCAGCCCGTCCTGGGTCAGGCGAAACAGCATCGTCTTGCCGAAGATTGGAAAGGTGAGGGTGGTGAAACAGCGTCCAGTGAAAGGAGAGGTCAAGACGGTCACGGTACTGAGGACGAGCGTCGAGGAGTGGTATGCCGTGATCACGGTGAAGAGAAGTAACACAGACCAGAAGAAAGAGCCGAAGACTGCAGTAGGCATCGACCTAGGCCTAACAGACTACGCCCACCTCTCCGACGGCACACGCGTCGAGAACCCGAGGTTCATCATGCAGCACGACAAGCGCATAGTGAAGGCACAGAGGATTCTCAGCCGAAGGGTGAAGGGGAGCAGGAACAGGTGGAGGGCCCGGGTCACGCTGAGCAGGAGGTGGGACGACTACACCAACCAGAAGGACGACTGGCAGTGGAAGCTCGCCCACTCGATTGTAGACAGGTTCGATATCATTGGGTACGAGAATCTACAAGTGAATAATATGGTGAAGAACCACCGCCTCGCGAAAGCGATTCAGGACGCCTCATGGTCTGGGTTCACCCAGAGGCTGACCGACGTAGCCGTGATGGCAGGCAGCCTGGCAGTAGGGGTGGACCCGCGGTACTCCACGCAGGAGTGCCCTGAGTGCGGCTCCCGGATACGGATGGCCCTCTCGGAGAGGACCCACATCTGTCCGAGCTGCGGGTTCAGAGGGCAAAGGGACTTCGCCTCCTCTCTCGTCATCAGGAAAAGGGCGTTGGAGGCGCTAGGGCTGGGCATGCCCGAAGTCACGCCCATGGAGATGGGACCGACACCTGCGGCCATGACGGCCATGGGCGAGCCCTGTCGCGGAAGTGGGAAACAAATTCCGACGCCGCCGACGAAGGCCTTGGATGGGTTGGATAGCGGCGCCGGAAGCCTACCCCTTAAGGGGTAGGAGGGTGTCACTCAAGCGTTCTTGTCCAAGTAGTGGAGTATGCCCATCACGGAGGTCCTCACAGAGACCTTGGCGTATATCGGCAGGTCGTCGACGCCCTCCTCGGCCACCACCCGTGAGACCATTTCGTCCGTAATCTCGTCGAGACCCTTTCCCGCCCTCCTGAGGTCTCCGACCTCCCTCACCCATGCCATCACGCCTTCGCGCGTCTTCTCCAAGACCGAGCCGACATCATTTCTCACTCCGAAGTGGGGGAGCAGGAGGAGGCTGGGGTCAGTCTGGCTGAGCTGCCCGACGCTTGCGACCAACGTGTTCGGGTCGAAGCTCGGCGGAGGCGTGGTCGGTATCAGGGTCTTCATGCCCGGATAGGCGATGCTCACGGCGTCGGCAGTCAAGAGCGCCCTCTTGCCTTCGAGCATGACAGCCAGCTGGTGCGGCGCGTGGCCAGGCGCATGGACCAAAGTGGCAGTAATCCCGTCGCCGAGTTCCAGATGCAGCTCCTTGCCGACCGAAGTGATTCTGTCAGCAGGTATCGGCTCAGGCATGCCGTACAGCTCCATAATCGCTTTCCCGAACACCCTGGTGGAGCTCTCGATCAGCCTGGCAGGGTCGACAAGGTGAGGAGTGCCCCTCTCGTGGCAGATCACTTGGGCGTTCGGCATCTCTCGGAGGAGCCGCCCAGCCGCTCCCGCGTGGTCGAGGTGGACGTGCGTCGGGATTAGGTACCTGACGTCCGAAGGCGCTACACCGACTTCCTTCAGGCCCGCGAGCACGCTCTCATAGGACGAAGCGTATCCGCAATCCACGAGCGTGACCTTCGGCGCCTTGATCAGGAAGGCGCTCACAGTCGAGGCCTGCCCTAGGGCCATCGTGTCTAGGAGATAGACACGCTCGCTGACCTTGGTGGCGTACGCGTCCGATTACCCCCTATGGGCCTTTAGGGTCGGTGAAACCCATTGCGAGCGCGATGAGAGAAGCCGTTCCGAGCTTCAGGACGTCCTCGTCAACCTTGAACCGCGAGCTGTGGTTGGGGTAGGCGCATCCTTTCGCCTTGTTCTGGGTGCCTAGGAAGTAAAATGTGCCGGGGGCCTTCTCCAGGAACCTCGAGAAGTCTTCCCCTCCCAGCACCGGCTCAACGGTCCGAACCCTCGTCCCCGGTATCTTTCTCAGAACTTCTGCCACCTTCTCAGTAGTCGTCGGGTCGTTGTAGGTGATCGGGTAAGCGTCCCGCATGAACTCGACCTCGCATCTAGCGCCGAAAGCCCTGCTGACCGCCATGGCCACCTCCTCGACCTTGGCCTTCGCGAACTTCCTGATTCCCTTGTCCAGCGTCCTGATCGTCCCCTCAAGGATCGCCTCGTCGGGGATGATGTTGTCCTTCGTGCCGGAGTGCACCGAACACACAGAGATGACGAAGGGTTTTACCGGGTCCACCATCCTCGAGGAGACCCCTTGCAGCGCAAGGATGACCTGAGCGGCAACATAGACGGGGTCGACAGTTTCGTGCGGTGCCGAGCCGTGACCTCCCTTGCCGATTACCCTGATCTTGAAGGAGTCAGGCGCTGCCATCACAGCTCCCGGCCTCACCCCGAACTCACCTGAGCGCCGCCTGTTCTCGATGTGGAGGCCGAAGACGTAGTCGACCCGTGGGTTCTTCATCACGCCCGCGTCTATCATGGGCTTCGCCCCCCCTATTCCGCCGTGCTCCTCCGCTGGCTGGAAGAAGAACTTCACAGTCCCGTGCAGCTCGTCTCGATGCCTGGCTAGGAGCTTCGCGGCCCCGAGAAGCATCGCGACGTGCGTGTCGTGGCCGCAGGCGTGCATCACTCCCTTCACCTTCGACCTGAACTCGACGTTGACCATCTCCTCGACCGGCAACGCGTCCATGTCGGCCCTGAGGCCGACCACCCTTCCCCTCTTGGCTCCCTTCAGCACGCCGAGCACGCCCGTCCCACCCACACCGGTGTGGACCTCGATTCCCAGCGAGCGCAGTCTCTCTGCCACGAGCTTTGCTGTTGCGACCTCATGGAAGGAGAGTTCGGGCCTCTGGTGAATCCTGCGCCTCGTCTTGATGATCTCTCGCTCGATACCCTTCGTTTCATCGAGAATGTTCATGCTGTCTCGGTGCGGGCGCCCGCCGATAAAAGCTCTGTGAACTACCCGAGAACAAATTCTTGGGCTTCCTGCTTCATAGGAGCGAACTTGCTTATCCTCCTTCGCTGGACAAGTAGAGGCTGTTCCTCAGCACGGGCCCGTTCCAGGCCCAGCTTCAGTATGTTCCTTGCCGCGTTCACGTCCCGGTCGAGGGAAAGTCCGCACCTTGGACATCGGTGTACCCTTTCCGACAGTTCCTTCGGAACCACTTCGCCGCATCCCGAGCATTTCTGCGATGTCCCGCTGGGTTCGACGAGAATTACTCGCCCGCCGCGTCTCTCCGCCTTGTAGGCGGTCAAACGGCGCAGCTGCCCCCAAGAGGCATCCATTATTGCCGATGCCAGGTAGTGGTTCTTGACCATTGACGGAATATGCAGGTCCTCAAAGACGATGGTGGAGTAGTTGTTGGCGAGTTGGCGTGAGACCTTATGGGCGGTGTCGCCCCGTCTGTTCCGCACTTTTCTCCAGGCCTTCGCGAGCGCCATCTTCGTCTTGAGCCTGTTGTTGGACCCGAGTCTCTTTCGTGACAGGCTCTTCTGAAGGTGCGTGATTCGCTGGGTTGAATCCCGCAAGTATCTCGGGTTGGGGAAGACAATTCCATCGCTGAGGGTGGCGAGGTTTGTGATTCCAAGATCGACCCCGATTGGTTTGCCTACGACTCGTTCCATGGGCTTGTGATTTCCCATCTCAGCCGAGATGCAAGCATACCACTGGTCAGCATCCCTCAATATCGTGCAGGTCTTCGGCGTTCCCCCAATTGGCCCGTGCACCTTCATCTTGATCGAGTCTATCTTCGAAAGTCTCAGTCTGTTCCCGATAACCCTGAACCCTCCAAGTTGCGGGTATCTGAAGGCGTTGTACTTGCCCTTCCGCTTGAACATTGGGCGCTTGGCGAGGCCTACGAAGAACGCCTGATAGGCTTTGTCCAGTCTCAGGGCTACATCCTGAAGGACCTGCGAATGGACTGCCTTCAGGAACTTGTTGCATGGCTTCATGCTGGCGATCGCCTTCTTCTGTTCGTAGAACCCGGTACCGTTCTCCTTCTTGTCTGCGAGCATATTATTGAAGAGGAGCCTGCACGTCTCAAGCGTCTCGTTCATCAAGTGCTCTTGCGTCTTTGTGGGGTAAAGCCTGAACCTATACGTGGTCAACATTATTGTCCCTTTAAATCCCTACGAGATAAAAGGGCCACCAGGGTTGGGCCGCGAATTCATCCCAACCCCATAGGGACATGGGGTTTCTTCGTTTCCCAAACCGTTCACCATTTTATACCCATTGTCCCCGCAACAGGAAGGAATGAGCGTCGCAGTCGTGGGGTTGGACCTCGCCGGGAGCGAGAGGAGGAACACGGGATTCTGCTCTATGGACGGCGAGATGCGCTGCAGGACTGCCGTCCTCCACACGGACCAGGAGATAATCGCCGAGACTCTCGGGGCGAAGCCCCAAGTGGTGAGCATTGACGCACCGCTTTTCCTTCCGAAGGGAAGGAAGAGCCTCGAAATCAAGGGCCCCCCTCACTTCAGGGAGTGCGACAAAGAATTGCTCAAGATGAAGATCAAGTTCTTCCCCATATCGCTGGGGCCGATGAGGATGCTGACAGCGCGCGGGATGAGGCTCCGGGCCGTCTTCGAGAACGAGGGTCTCGAGGTTATCGAGAGTTTCCCCGGGGCCATCCAGGACATGCTCGGGATGCCGAGGAAGCAAGCCGGCCTCGATAGGCTCGAAGCAGCCCTCTTGGGCTACGGAGTATCCTTCCAGAACAGTAGGTCGGGACTCACTGGCGACGAACTCGACGGCGTCACATCCGCTTTGGTCGGACTGATGTACCTGAACGACGAGTACCTCGCAATAGGCGACCCCGAGGAAGGGTTGATGATTCTCCCGCGGGTCAAACGCTAGAACATCAGGGAGCCTTCCAGGTTCAGCGGCGGTAGGTCCTCAGGGTCCACCTTCAGCACGAGAAAATGATACACTCATGCTTCTGATCTAACGGTTCTCGTGGGCCACTGGTCCAATCCCACTCGCTCCCAATCGCGAGGACCCAAGCCTTTTAAGCAGACTTCGTTTCTATCGCACCGTTGGCGCTATCCAACCCCGCGAAGTCGGGAGTGGCGATTCTGGTGGGAGGGGTGCAGTTCGCAATCCTCTGGATGCTCTCCGAGACACTCTATCCAAACTACAGCGTAAACAGCAACTACATCAGCGACTTAGGCACAACCTGCCCAGGCTCCGGAAGTCCCTGCTACGTCCCTGCGGCCTGGTGGATGTTCAACGCGTCGGAGGTCGTCTTCGGAATCCTGATCGCAGTGACGGCGTACTACTTCTATCGCGCCTACAGATACAGGCCCGCCACAGCGATGATAGCCATCGCCGGCCTGGCGCTGATTGGCGTCGGTGTGCTCAACGAGTCGTTCAGCCCATGGCATAGTCTCTTCTCCCTGGTAACCTTCGTCTTCGCCGGCCTCTCGGCGATTGTCACTTTCAGGTTCCAAAAGACGCCCTTGTCTTACATCTCGGTGATCCTTGGTTTGATATCTCTGGCGGCCCTAATACTCTACGTTCCTAGCGGGGGAGCTTTCGGTACCACAATCGGAATCGGCCCTGGCGGATTGGAGCGCCTGATCGTCTACCCCGTCCTGATGTGGTCCATCAGTTTCGGCGGACACCTAATCGGCCAAGAAGACGTTCATACCAAGTGAAAGGTCGGGGCCTGACGTCCCGAATACTTGTAGGAAACCTATCAACACTATATCCGTAGTCACTTGCTTGTCGTGTCTCGGTAGTCCTTGGGGTAGAGGTGGCAGTCGCAGAAGTGCTGTTGAGCCACCTCAATGAGCGGCGGGTCAACCTTGCCGCAGACGTCCATGACGTATGGGCACCTAGGATGGAAGCTGCAGCCGCTCGGCAGGTTGAGCGCCCCAGCGATCTCCCCAACGCTTTGAATCCTCTGAGGCTTCGTCTCCTCCTCCGCGTCGGTGACGACAGGAATGGAGGAGAGAAGCATGCGGGTGTACGGGTGCATTGGATTCCTGAAGAATTCTTCTGTGGCCGCCACCTCCCTCACCTTGCCTAGATACATTATCATGACTCTGTCCGACACGTTTCTCATGAGGCTCAGGTTGTGCGTGATGAATACGTAGGAGAGCCCTAGCTTCCCCTTCAATCTCAGCAGCACGTTGATTATTTTCGCCTGGATGGAGACGTCCAGGGCGGAAGTCGGCTCGTCGAGGACGATAAGAGAAGGATTCGTTGCAAGCGCCCTGGCTATGGCAACAAGCTGCTTTTCACCTCCGCCAAGCTCCTCCGGATACCTGTCGGCGTACTCGGTCGGAAGCTCGACCAGGCTCAGCAGCTCGTCCACCCGCTTCCTCACCGGCACTCCTTCCGCGTGCACCTTCAGCGGCACTTCGAGGGCCTGCCCTACAGAACGTCTCGGGTTGAGGGAGGAGGCGGGGTTTTGGAATACCATCTGAATGTCTCTCTTGAGCTGCAAAGGCCTGTGCCTGGCGCTCTTCGAGATGTCCGTGCCCTTGAACGTGATTCTCCCAGACGTCGGCGCGTAGATTCCCACTACCATGTTCCCAAGGGTAGTCTTCCCGGAACCAGACTCACCCACCACGCCGAGGACTTCGCCCTTCTTCATCTCAAAATTCATGCCATCCACGGCCTTTATGACGCCCTTCCTCGTCGGGAAGTGCTTCTTCAGTCCTTCACCGGCCAGAATTGTCGTGCTCATGACGAATGATGCCTCTCGTCAAACAAGAAGCACGCTGCTCGCTGGCTGTTCCCCACCCTAAACATCGGCGGAACCTCCCCGTCGCAGACGCCCATTCTATGGGGACACCTGGTCACGAATCTGCATCCCACCGGGGGAGTCAGGTAGCTTGGCACTTGGCCCAGAATTCCTTCTGGCACTCCCCCTCCCGTGAGCTTCGGGACAGCTCTGATTAGCATCTCAGTGTAGGGATGCTGCGGATGATTGAAGACATCGGCGGTGGGTCCCTCCTCGACAATCGTCCCAGCATACATCACGTATATCCTGTCGACGAAGTTCTTGACCGTCCCAAGGGCGTGTGTGACGAGTATCACGGAGAGTCTTTTTTCCTCGACTATCTTCTTGAGGAGTCTCATGATCTGGTCCTCTATGGTGACATCGAGAGAAGTCCCTGGTTCGTCCGCGATCAGCAGTTCATTTGCCGAAACCAACGCCATCGCTATGCTAACCCGCTGCTTCATGCCCCCGCTCAGTTGGAATGGGTAGCTGTCGAGTATCCTATCCGGTTCAGGCAAGGCTGCTTCCTTCAGGAAGGTCACAGCTCTTTCATGCGTCTCTTGCCTTGACAGATGCTCGTCCGTGGAGAACTTGATTATGTCATAGAGCTGTTGCCCGATGGTAAAGACCGGGTTGAGTGCCGCTGAGGGGTCCTGAAAGATTATGGACATTTTCCTCCTCCTCAGGTTCGTGAGCTTCTTCTTCGGCATGGCGAGGACATCTTCACCCGCATATCTGATCTGTCCCCCTGCGATCTTCGCATTGTTCGCAAGAAGCCTCATGATGGACTTGACGGTGGTCGTCTTCCCGCAGGCCGATTCTCCTATGATACCTATCGTCTCCCCTTTCTCGAGAGAAATATTGACGCCGTTGAGGACCTTGAGCATTCCCTCGTAGACCCGATAGTGAACCCTGAGGTCCTGAACCTCCAAAAGGGGCATCCCGACCAACTCCCTATGTTGCTCCTGCCGAGAACATGTCGTTGACTCCGTCTCCAAGAAGATTGAAGCCCAGAATCACGATGACTATGGCGAGCGCAGGGAATATGCTGATCCACCACTCTCCCGGCAGGTAGGTAGACCCTTCAGCTATCATCGTACCAAGGTCTGGCGTCGGAGGCTGCGCCCCCAGACCCACGTAGCTAAGCGAGGCGCCTATCAGTATAACCCAGCCGCAGTCCAGCGTCACCTTCGTCAGGATCGAGCCGAGAGCGTTTGGCAGTATTTCGTTGAACATTATGTGCCATCTGCTCGCGCCGACGAGCTCTGCAGCGCGCACGAAGTCCTCGTTCCTAATCGATGAGGCAGAGCTGTAGACCAACCTTGTGTACCATGGCCACCACGCTAGGGAGACGGCGAGCATCGCGTTGACAGCGCTCGGAGTTAGGACCGAAGCCACGGATAATGCGAGAAGCAGAGGGGGGACGGCGACGAAGATGTCCGCCAGCCTCATAATCACGGTGCTGAGCCACCGCCCGATGTAGTACCCGGCGACAAGACCCAGTATGACGCCGGGAGCGACGCTTATCGACAGGACCACACCCATCAGCATCAGGGAGTATCTGAATCCAAACACTATGCGGCTGACGATGTCTCGTCCTATCTCGTCTGTGCCAAAGACGTGAGCGGAGGATGGAGGTGTGCCCGCATTGGCAAAGTTCACGTAAAGTCCGGCGCTCGCGGGGTATGGAGCCAGCCAGGGCGCGAATGTAGCAACGAAGATGACCCCGATGATTGCAGCCAGCCCGACGACGGAAAGCTTGTTCCTTCTGAACTTGTACCAGTAGCGTCTGTATCTTTCAGAAAGACTCCTCCCTGACTTCAAGCTACTCTTCACTCCTTTCCTGCAGCCTGATCCTTGGATCAAGGTAGCCGACGACTATGTCGACGAGAATGTTTGCAATGGCGAACATGAATCCGGCTACTATGACGACAGCCACAATCGCGTTCAGGTCCTTGCTCAGCATCGCGTTGAGGCCGTATCTTGAAAACCCAGGCCAGTTGAAGATGAGCTCAATCAGGAATGCGTTCGCTATCTGAGCCGAAATGTCGAGGCCGTAGATCGTGATTGTGGGGATGAGGGAGGGTTTCATGAGGTACTTGAGCGTGATTGTACGCTCGGGAAGACCGTGAGACACCTCTGAAAGCGTGTAGTCTTTGCGGAGGTTCTCGACCACTGCGGAACGCATTATTCTCGCCTCCTGCGCGATTGGACCCAGAGCCAGGGCGAAGGCAGGCAGGACGAGGTGCCAGATGGCGTCTGCGAGATCTGCGTAGTTGCCTGTCAGAATGGAATCAATCGTATACAGCCCCGTGATGGTCGGGGGAGGGGTGGCCGATTGACTCAGTCTCCCGATGACTGGGAAGAGGTTAGTGCCATACCCAAGGGAGAGTTGCAGCAGTACCGCAACGACGAATGAAGGCACGGCGATGCCCAGGTAAGACAGAACCCTGACGCCATTATCGACCGCCGAGTTCGCGAATCTTCCCGCGACCAGTCCAAGCGGTACAGCAAGAACCAGGTCAATTATCGCAGCAAACATGATAAGCTCCACAGTGGCTGGCAAGAACTCCTGAACGTCTAGAATGACGTTCCTCTGCGTAAAGAGAGAGATACCCCAGTTTCCGCTGAAGATCCCCTGGATCCAGTAGAAGTACTGGACGAATATCGGGTCATTGAGGTGCAGCTGGGCGCGGAGTGCATCCACAATAGACTGTGGGGCCCTGGGTCCCAGGGCAAGCCTCGCAGGGTCCCCGGGGAGGACTCTGGCTATTACGAAGATGAGAATGGAGAGACCAACCAGGGAGACAGCGGAGTAACCAATCCTCTTCAGGACGAAGGTCCACGAACTCGTGCGGCTACTCATCCGAAAAGGCCGTTCCGCCATCCCGCATCAAAGCAATTTAACCCCCTTGATACGCGAGACAATCAGACAAAAAAGGGGGGCCGTGCCCAGGCTATCAGCCGAGCGCGGCCAGTTGCGATGGGTAGAACTGGAAGTCCCTGAAGTAGAAGTCGTATCCCAGCAAGACGATTGGATGGCCGTTTGCCGCGTACCAGTTCACGACGGTCGGATAGTACGCCCTGACCTCATACACGTCGAAGGCGCAGATTGTGGGGTACATGTTGTAGATTTGCTGCTGAATTGTGGCGTAGGCCTTGAAGCGTGCAGTCTGGTCGAGAGTCGACAGCGCCGAGTAGATCATGTTGTCTAGCGTGGTGTTCTGGAGCCACTCGTTCTGCTCCCAGGTTCCGTCTGATGCCGAAGTGTACCTCGACTGGAGAACAGAGCCTGCCTCGAAGTAGCTCGCACCGTCCTGGATTGACACGATGTTGGGCGAGCTTGTCAGGTTAGCCAAGTCCGCTACAACTGTCAGCCATGGCTGTCCTATCACCTGGACTGTTATTCCTATTTGTTGCATGTCTGAAGCGAACTGGAGTGCCATCTTCTGCTCAGCTGGCACTTGGGTGACCCAGAAGTACTTCACTGGATAGTTGTTGAGCTGACCTGCGTACTTCGATTTCGCCATGAGTTGCTTGGCCAGTGCCAGGTTCTGTTGCCCTACGGGGATAGCTGAGTCGTGCCCCGGCAGAGCGGATGGCACCGGACCAGCTGAGGGTTTGCTGCCGGTGAAGATGTCGTTGACTACGGCGGTGTAGTTGAAGGCGTATGTCATCGCTTCCCTGACGAATATGTCGTCGGTTGGAGCTTGCTTCGTGTTTATCATAAGATAGAACTCGTTGACTGTTGGGATTGTGACCAGCTTAGCTCCTTTCAATTGCGCCAGCGACGCTACGGTTGAGTACGGTTGCCACTGGTCCGTTATCTGAATCTGCTTGCTGCTGAAGAGCGCCTGGGTCGACGAAGTGCTGCCTATTATTTGGACAGTGCTAGGCTGATTAGTCTGAGTGCCGTTCCAGTAATTGGTGTACGCCTGCAACGTCATGAATGACTCCAGGTTGGCCGCCTGAATCGAATAGGGCCCCGAGCCAGCGTCGTGCGTGAGCAACCAGGTCGACCCGTAGTCACCGTTGCTCCCGTACGGCCCTGAACCTATGTTGGCCACCACCTGCTTCTGGTCGAGAATGTAAAGTCTGACTAGGGCAGTCAGGAACGGACCAAATGTCTTCTTCAGGTGTATCGCTACTGTTGAGCTGTCGAGCGCCGTTACGTTGC
The DNA here is from genome assembly GCA_032906765.1 of Nitrososphaerales archaeon. Classification (NCBI taxonomy): domain Archaea; kingdom Thermoproteati; phylum Nitrososphaerota; class Nitrososphaeria; order Nitrososphaerales; species Nitrososphaerales archaeon. The sequence goes on along the minus strand of JAJTZB010000013.1, from coordinate 9,048 downwards.
CTATGTAGGGCGAGAAGAGGTAAGAGTATCCCTGGCCCACAGTTATCAGTCTGTTCATTGAAAAGACGACGTCGCTCGCTGTCACCGGGTCTCCATTGTGAAACGTCACACCCTGCCTCATCTTGAATGTGTATGTGAGTCCGTCACTGGAGACCTGCCAGGATGTCGCCAAGTCTGGCTGGAGAGTTCCAGCCGAGGTGGGGAAGACCAAGCTGTCGTACAGGTTTACGAGTGCTGTCGAGCTTGCCTCATCGGAGCCCTTGGCCGGGTCCGTGACGGGAACATTTGCGAAAGATACGCTGAGCGTGCCAGAGGCGAGCGTCGGGGGCGTAGTCGTACTGCTTGTCGGGGTGCTGCTGGTCGGGCTTGTCGTGGTGGCAGTGCTTGGAGTCAATACGAAGTATGCTCCAGCTCCCACGATTACTAGGATGATGATGATTATGACGGCTGTGATGCCTCTACCTATCGCATACCTTCTTTGAAGGCTTCGCGTTTTCATCTGTAATTAAGTTGAAGTGTCAAACCGATATAAAATCGTTTGTTCCAGTTGGTTCGGTCGACAGAACGAGTGTGCACCGGAGATACACTAGCGTGAAGAATTGGCGCGCCAGCAGATTTGGAAAATCTTCACCGCCTCGACGCACGTAGTCTGGAGTAGGCTGGCGTCAGGCCCGAGGTGCCAGCGTGGTCAGCGCCGTGTGCCGAGGAGCATTTCCCTCAATTTCCTCGTCTGTTCAAGGTCAACCTTCATACTTGACTTGTCCACCACAACGCCATAGTCGTTCCTTGCCTGTTCGACGCTGATGTACTCGTCGATCACGTCGTCGAGGACCTTTTCGGGATCTCTCTTGAGCGGGTCTCCGAAACCGCCCCCACCTCCTGTCCGGAGCCTGATCAGGTCGTTCTTTTGCATCGACTCTGCAGCTATCTTCCTCAATCTTCGCGGAGCCTGGTTCGCCTTCTCAATCACGAAGTAGTTCGGTGTCCCCTTCGTTCCACCGTTGATGCCCCAGCATGGGTAGAGCGAGCGGCCCATGGACGAGGTGAAGCTCGCGTTGGAGTTGTTTATTCTGTAGTCTTTCACCACGCCGAAACCGCCCCTGTACTCTCCCTTCCCGCAACCATCGCTTATGTTCAGTGCGTACTGTTCAACCACTATGGGGTATCTCACTTCCATCACCTCGTTCGACATGATGTAGGTTTCGCCGTCTCCCGAGCAGACCAGTCCGCTCTCCCCGTCCTTCCCGAGGGCCCCTCCCCAGCCTCCAGGCTGCGGCTCGACTATGGCGAACGGCTGCTTGGTCCTGTCGTCCGTGCCTCCGACTATGGTGCCGCAGACGCTGAGGAAGTGCCCCGCGGACAGCCTGTCGGGTATGAGCGGCGCCAACGCGTGCCAAACCAGGTCTGTGATGAAAGCCATTGATTCCCAGTACGTCGAGGTCGGGGCTGGTGGAATCGGGTTGAATATTGAGCCCGGGTCGGCAATAACCTTGAGCGCCCTGAAGTTCCCGTCGCTTACCGGGCCGTGCAGGTCTGTGACGGCCTTGAAGATCGCCCTTGCTGCAGAAACGGTGGCGCACCATGGACAGTTTATCGAACCCCTGGCCTGCTTCCCTGACCCTCTGAGATCAATCACGAATTCGTCGTCCGATATGGTAATCTTCGCCCTCACTGGCACGGGAGTGTCTGTGATGCCATCGTCGTCCACCGTGTCCTCGACCTCGAAGGTACCGTGCGGCAGCTCCTTCAGCCTGAGTTTCGTTAGCCTTTCTCCTTTGGCTTGGATTCTGTTCATCGCTTCAAGAACGGTAGCGACGCCGTACTTGCTGCAGATGTCTTCTATCCTCTTCGCCCCGACCCTTAGCGACGCCGCGTGGGCTTCCATGTCGCCGAGCGTCATGTCGGGTGTCCTGACGTTCGCCCTGATCATGTCAACCATCGCTTGGACGACCTTGCCTTTTTCGAACAGTTTGATTGGTGGAAAGATCATCCCCTCCTGGTAGATCTCTGTGGAATCAGAGGTCCAGCTGCCAAAGTGCATGCCACCCACCTCGCTCCAATGACCTTTGATTGCGGAGAACGCCACGATTCTTCCCTTCGCAAAAACTGGCATGATCAGATTCACGTCGTTCAGGTGCGTTCCACTGCTGTAGGGCACGTTGACGATGCATATGTCTCCCGGCGAGAACCCGTCTTTCCCGAACTTCTTGATGCAGTCTTGGACAGCCATGTCGAGTGTCCCAAGGAAACCAGGAACTCCGTTGGCCTGGGCGACCAGCCGGCCGTTCGCGTCGGTTAGGCCTGCGGCGTAGTCGAGGACCTCGTATATGACGGGACTCTTGCTCGCCCTACCGAAGGCTGAGAACGTCTCCTCGGCTGAAGCGATGAGGCTGTTCTCGATGATGTCCAAAGTGAAGTCAGATATCTTGGTCATTCTCCTACAACTCCACTACCAGATTCCCATATCTGTCGTTCGTCATCACGTTGCCCCTCCTCAGTATCGTGGTTGCCGTTGGCTCCTCCACTATCGCGGGTCCCTTCACTCTGGCTCCAAGCGGAATCGACTCCCTCGAGTATACAGGAAGTCGCTTGAATCCGGATTCATCGAGGTATACCATTCTTGTCTTCGTAGGCTTCGCCCTCGCCCTTCTGGAGACCCTCATTGGCCTCGGAGGCCGCTTCTTCACTCTCCCGAACGCCACCAGGCGCACATTCACCACCTCCGTCGGGTCCTTCAGGTTGAAAGTGTAGGCCTTGTAGTGCAGGTTCTGGAAACGTTTGTGTATAGTGGCCAGCATACCTCCCGCCTTCAGGCTCATCGGAACCGGGGTGGAAATCGTGTGCTCCTGGCCCAGGTAACGTATGTCGAAGAATCCTTCGAAACGCATATCGTCGTCGCCCATTCCCTCGAGTCTCAGTTGCTGTGCGGCCTTCTTCCTCATCTCATCAAATATCCCTTGCAATTCGTCCAAGTTCCCTGACTCCAGACTGACGACTTTCGTGCGGATGTAGTCGTGCCTGAGGTCCGTCATCAGCATACCCCAGGCGGAAAAGACTCCTGGCACTCTTGGAACTACGACCTTCCTTATGCCAAGCTCCTCTGCAAGCGATACGGCGAACATCGGGCCCCCTCCTCCGAATGCCACCATAGTGAAGTCTCTCGGGTCGTAGCCCCTGCGCACCGACACGAGCTTGATGGCGTTCACCATGTTCGCCGTTGCAATCTCGATCACACCAATTGCCACGTCAATTGCCTTCATCCGCATCTTTTCGGCCAATGTCTTGTATGCCTTCTCCGAGAGGTCCGGCCTGAGTCTGATTTCTCCCCCGAGGAAATAGTTCGGATCGATCACCCCAGTCAAGACGAAAGCGTCTGTAAGCGTTGGGTTCGTGCCACCCTTGTTCTCGCACGCTGGACCGGGGTCTGCTCCTGCGCTCTGCGGTCCCACCTTGAGCGAGCCAAGTTCATCGACCCAGGCGATGCTTCCTCCGCCAGCGCCTATCTCGACAATATCCACAACGGGCACCTTGACTGGGTAACCGGAAAAGAACTGACTCCTGCCGATGGAGTACTCTGTGTTTATCTTCATCCTGCCCGAGTCGATCAATGATGTCTTCGCTGTGGTTCCACCCACGTCGAGCGTAATGATGTTGTCATCCCCAATCGCCTTGCCGACGACCTGTGCCCCGATAACTCCGCCTATCGGACCAGATTCGACCTGATAGATTGGTGTCTTCCTCCCTTGCTCGAAGGTGGAGATGCCGCCGTTGCTCTGCATCACGTGAGCTCCTATCTTCGCTCCCAACCTCCTCAGTTCGCTCTCGAGCGTCGTGAGGTACTGGTGCACCTTCGGCTGGACAAACGCATTTAGAACCGCTGTGTTCATGCGTTCGTATTCCCTCCATTCCCTGGAAAGCTCGTGGGACATGGTTATGTATGGCGTCTTCACCTTGTCCCTCAGAATTTCGTAGCACTCTATCTCGTGCTTCGGATTCGCATAGGAGTTGTAGAATGCAATCGCGACAGCCTCGACGCCCTGGCGATTACAAGCGTCCGCAACTCTCAGCACATCATTCCTATTTATCGGTCGCACTTCCTCGCCGCGGTAGTTCGTTCTCTCATCAACTTCGTACCTGAGGCTTCTCGGAACAAATGGCTTTGGCTTTTCATACCTGAAGTTGTATATGTCCGTCCTATTCGACCTCTGCAACTCGAGCACATCCCTGAATCCTTTGGTAGTGACGAGCAGTGTCTTCGCGCCCTTCTTCTCCGTCAGAGCGTTTATCACCATAGTGGAACCTGTTCCGATGAATCGGTTCATTTCTTCACCCTTGATCTTGCTCTTGCGTACCACGTTGATGACCCCTTCTGCGAAGTTTGCCGGAGTCGTGGAGTCTTTCACGAAGGTGAAGTCGCCCGTCGCCTCGTTGAAGGCGCACAAGTCGGTGAAGGTGCCACCGACGTCAATAGCTATCCTAACGGGCAACTTCTACACGTGCCGCGCCGAGCCACCGACTCTAATAAGAGTTCGGACATTCTGAAACCCGTCTTCCCCTTTTGCGGTTGGCCTGGCCAGCGCTCTTATCGCTTGCCATCCTAATGGGGTATCGTCGTGATGCTGCGCCGTCTCCGATTTGTCAGACTGGTGTCTGTTCTCTCGATCGCCTTCGTCTTGATCAGTGTGACCAACCTGGACCCGTCGCTGTTCGGCGGTCTTGAGCGGGTCATCGTGCCGGTGCAATCGGTGTTCGTCGGACTCGGACTGTCAGCGTTGGCGCTACTCGGGCTGTGGTGGAGCGGGTTGTGGAGGAAGGCGCAATCGACGGGTCGCTCCACTCTGGTCGAAATAGGAGTGGGGGGCTGCCTTCTCGTGGCCTTTACTTTCGCGTTCGGCGTAGTCACAACTCCGTTTCACCTCTGCTTTGGTGGAAGTGGCGGGTACGCGTGCTATCCAGACGTACTCTCCTTCAGCCGCGGCGTATTCAGTCTCATCTCACTGGTCATGGCTGAGGAGCTCTTCTTCAGGGCATACCTGATTAACGAACTCAACCAGGCCATCAAGGATGGGAGCGTGGGTGCTCTCGCGTCTGCGCTCCTCTATTCCGCCTACCACCTCCCTGCGCTCTGGACGGAGGGCTCAAGGGCGTTCTCGGCCCCAGGCTTGCTACTGGTGGTAGTGGGCGCGGTTTCCCTTAGCCTCTGCTACTGGTACACAGGCAGGAATCTATTGGCCGTACTCTTGCTCCATGGATATTGGGACGGGATAGGCGCACTTCTTGTAGTCCCGTACATCGGAGTCTCCGGTCCGATCATCGCGATGCTGGGGCAATTGACAGCCCCGGTGGTCGGGGTCGTCGCAGTCCATCAGCTGTTGGCACGCAGGACTAGCCTGTCTCGAGGGAGAGGCAAAATCCATGACGCTGTCCCCAAGGACGCCCGCACCGCTTGAGTTTTGACCTTGAGCCTCGGTGTGCGATTGCACCAAGTTTATCTTGACGGGGTACTGGTGTAGGCTATGATGACCGAGGCTAGGTTCGCTAGACTGATCACAATGAAAGCAAAGGCAGGAAAAGGCGACGAATTCGTGAAGAAGTTCGAGGAAGAAGTGGCCTCGACTGCGGCTAAGCTGGCGGGCATGAGGAGGCTCTACCTCCTCCGCCAGGTGGGAAGGAGGGATAAGTTCGCTGTCATCTCACTGTGGGACGACGAGAAGAGTGCGGAGAGGTACGCAAAGAGCGGGAGGAACAAAGGCTATGAGAAAAAGCTGGCCGGCGTAAGAGCGGGGAAGGAGAAAGTGAAGAAGTTCCACGTCGAACTCCATCTCGTTGGCGAGTCGGCCAAGCCCTAGTCCGACATTTCCGACCTAGCCTAGCTCCACAAGGAGAGCAGGAGGCTGTGGATTCAGAGGGTGTCAATCGCCTTGATGGAGGGCAAGGCAGGGGAGCTCGTGTCCAGGTACAACGGGGCAATGAGTTAGTGCGGGGGGTGGGATTCGAACCCACGAACCCCTGAGGGATGGGATCTCTCAGCGCCACTGGACGCACGCCCTTAAGTCCCATGCCGTTGGCCAAGCTTGGCTACCCCCGCGAGTTTGATCAGGAGATTGGCGTTTAATTAAGAATTGAGCCGAATTCTCACAAGTTCAAAGATGATTGGAAAAGTTGATGCGAGGACAATCAAGGATCTCTATGTCGATGAAGGGCTACCTAGAGACATTATTGCAAGGCGACTCGGCCTCTCCAACACTTTCGTGACCAGGTCGCTGCGTCAATCAGGTGTGGAGATTCGGCCTAAAAGGACGCCAACAATCGTCACGGAACTCGTAACATCAGCGCCCCACAGCCCCCGCATCGTGATTGACAGAGGACAAGTTGTCGTGAAACACCAAATCAGGCTGACGATGAAACTCGCGTATACGCTGGGTTGGATACTGGGAGACGGATATGCCAACAGACGAGAAGTCGACGCTATTGTCTCAGAGCGTGAACGGAGTTTGATCGAACCAGTCGTCAAGCGGGTGCTGAAGCGTTTCGGCAATGTCTATGTCGTGCCCAGACATGGTGTGTTTATCATTCGATGCAACTCGACAGTCCTTTCAAGATCCCTATGTTCGTACAAAGGAGCAAGATACTGGGAGAACATTGACTTCATTCTTCAGTCGCAAATGTATGCGCGTTCACTTATTGCAGGCTTCTGGGATGCAGACGGCGGGGTTTATCGCGAAGCAAATGGCACGCTGAGAGCTCATCTGTATAACTCGAACCTTCTTCTCCTAGACAAGATCGCAGACGCTATGCAAACCATGTATGGTATTGAGGTCGCCATTTACAAGCGGAAGGATAGCGAGAACTCGTCGAGTTCAAAGATCCATGCGCGATTAGACCGTTTCGATCTGTATGTCAAGGCAAGAAGCAACCGCCTTTGGACTAGGCACATAAGCAGGCTCATGCTTCTTCCGTGGAAAAAGCCCGTCAGACTTGCGCAGAAACAGTAAGTTTCAGAGAGCTGCACGGCCGTTCCTCGACCTCCGCGAAGCGAAGACACCATCTTGCAAAGCCTCTCGCAGTCCACGCCTCTGTCGCCTGACCGCTCAATACTGGGGTCGGACTAGGAGACGGCATTCAGTAGCGTCCTCAAACTCTTCGTGTTCACGACGTCTTTGGCCTCCAGCCAGGCTCTCCTCGCGACAATCACTCCGTAGCCAATGTTGTCCAATTCGCCGGCCGAGTGGGCGTCCGAGTCAATCACAATGGGTACCCCTTCCTCCATCGCTCTCCTTGCCCAAGCCTCGTCAAGGTCAAGCCTGGCCGGCTCTCCGTCGATTTCAAGCATCTTGCCGCTATCCCTGGCCGCTCGGATAACCCTTTCCAAGTCAATTGGGTTTCCCTCTCTCTTCCCGAGGAGCCTGTTGGTGGGGTGACAGATGAAGTCGACCGAGGGATGAGCGAGCGCCTTCAGGATCCTCTCCGTCAGCTTCTGAGCATCCTGCCTGAAATTCTGGTGCAGCGACGCTCCGACCAGCTCGAACTCGTCTAGGAATTCCCTCGCGAAGTCCAGGGAGCCGTCGCCCTTTATCTCCAACTCCAGAGCTTTGACTACCCTGAACGGGGCGAGCTCGTCATTGAGCTTGTCGATCTCCTTCCACTGTTTTCTGAACCTCTCCTCCGTAAGGCCGTTTGCCACGCGGACTGAGACCGAGTGGTCGGTCAGCGCGATGTAATCGTACCCCCTCTCCTTGGCTGCCCTCGCCATTGCCTCCACCCCTTCCAATCCGTCGCTCCACGTCGTATGCATCTGGAGGTCCCCCTTGATGTCCTCCATGTGGATCAGGTTCGGCAGCGTGCCCTCTCGCGCAGCATCGATCTCTCCGGTGTTCTCCCTCAGCTCTGGCGGAATGAACCTGAGCCCGAGCCTCTCGTAGACTCCTTCCTCTGTCTCACCTGCCAACCTCTTCCCGGCTTTGTCGAACAGGCCGTACTCGTTCAGCTTCCATCCCTTGTCTGCGGCGATGGTCCGGAGCGCTATGTTGTGATCCTTGGAACCGGTGAAATAACACATGGCGGCTCCGTATTCATCTTCTCCAAAGACCCTGACGTCCACCTGCACACCCTCCTTGAGCTTCACGCTCGTCCTCTTGGGCCCCCTCTCGAGCACCCCAAGCACGCCTGGACAGCCTGCCATCGCAGCGGAGGCCCTCCCGTTGGTCGAGAGCAGGTCGAGGTCGCCAATCGTGCTCTTCCCCCTCCTCAGGCTCCCGGCCATGCCCACAGCTATTCCCAGGGCTCCGAAGTAGCTCGAGAGCTTCTGGAATGTCCCCTCGGCCTCTGGCAGCAGCATCCTCTTCTGGAAACTCTGCAGCTTCTCAATCCCAACGACGAATGACCTGCGTACAGACTCGCCGAACTCTCCGTCAAGCCTCCCGGCCTCGAGCGCCTTCTTCAGCTCGTCCACACTATTGATTTCAAGATCATGACTAAGCTTGTAAGCCGTCCGGGGACCTATCCCCTGCACTTTCATCAGCGCAGGCACCCCAGGTGGCACCTTCTGCTGAAGCTCCTCCATCACCCTCAACCTGCCTGTGCGAAGGTACTCGTCAATCTTCTTGGCTATGCCGGAACCGACGTACTTGATCTCCTCGAGCTTACCCTCCTTCTGGAGCTGACCAATGTCCGTGTCCAGGTTCCTTACGCTGGTTGCAGCCCTGTGATAGGCAATCACCTTGAACCTGTCCTCGCCGTTGGCTTCGACGAGGTCCCCCAGCCTGTCCAGAAGGTCTGCCACTTCGAGATTCTTCAAACCCGAATGAAGATGGCGGCAAGAGTTTTAAACGCAGTGCTGGGACATGCAGCCCAGTTGTCCCGAATCCAGAAAGCGTTCATCTTGCTCAAGGTCGAGCCTGGTAACGAGAAGAAGGTGATCGACGAGCTCCTGAAGATAGACGAGGTCAAGGTGGTCCACGTGATACCCGGCGAATGGGACCTGCTCGCCGAGGTCGAAACGGAGAAGGAGATTGTCGTGTCCAGCGACCAGAAGGTCTACAACGTCGT
>JAJTZB010000012.1 GCA_032906765.1 Nitrososphaerales archaeon | reverse complement strand
TCCCTTCCGGCCCACAATCACTTCATGGATGGTCTTCCTACGTGGTTGTGTTTAATTATCTCAGCCGCATCATTGGCTGATGATGGCAACGAGTCTCGAGAAGGAGCTCAGGCTAATCCGTGAACGGCTCGACTCCATCGAAGACACCTTGGCAGAGGAGATGTCCGAGGACGACAAGAGGGCCCGTGCCGAGGCTCTCAAGGAGCATAAGGAAGGCAAGACTGTTTCCTTCGTCAGGAAAAGCAGGCGTTGAAGGTTTACCTCTCAACAAGAGCAAAGAAAAGTCTAGACAACGCGCCGGCGGAAATGAAGCCTCGATTAGAGTCTGGGCTCTCCGAACTCGCTCGCACCCCTTATCCTGCGGGGTGCAAGAAGCTCAGGGGCGCTCCGAACTCCTATCGGCTCAGGGTTGGCGACTACCGCATCTTGTATCTGATTCTCTCGCATGATGAGATAGTTGTGTTCAAGATTGTACCAAGGGGCTCAGCATATGGTTGATCTCACCGAGACGAGGCTTCGTTGTCCTCATCGCTACCGGCGGGGTGTCAAGGGTCCGAGTCTAGGCAGATTCAAACCCTTGGCTGTGCCAAGGGTTCGTATCGGAAGTATCGGGATGTGCACAACCTGGGTTCCTTCCGGCCCATCCTTTGAAACAGCTCAGAATAAGTCGCATTGTCAAGATGCGAGCAGTGGAGGTCCCTTGGTTCTGACCTGTCAGACAGCAGTCGGAGACTACCTGCCCTGTCCAAGGGCCGACCTCCTATCCCCACAGTCGCAGAGCGTGTCCTTGATGTTCGACGCCCACGGGCAAAGGCGATCATGAAGTGTGTGGGGTGCTACACGTCAGGTGAGTGGCCAATCAAATTGGCGGTTAAATACGGGCATTGCGTAATGATTACAAGAAATGGCAGAGAAGGTCCCCGGCTGGCTCGAAAGGGTACTCCTTCCGCAAATCAGCGAAGTGAAGGGTGAGTTGAAGGCCATTAACGCCAGGATGGATGGCGAGTTCAAGGTCGTCCATTCAGAAATCAAGAGAGTGGAGCAGACGCTTGGCACAAAGATTGACGAACTGGACAGACGCATGGACGTGACGCAGCGCTTGGCCGCTGTGGAAGAGCAGCTCAAGGAGCTACGAGCCAAGTAGTCCAAGTTGTCGAACGGTGCTACTTCACATCACGTCAAGGACTCGAAACTGGGCCAGTTCCGACCCTTGTCACTGAGGCCAAGGGTTTGGGCCGGGAATATCGGGATGTGCAGCGGACAGGTTCCTTCCGGCCCATTGACTATCCATCGTTAAATTCCCAGCCCAAATCATTGGCCTGGAATGAGGGTCGCGCGGTGGTTCTACGTCAAGGAACCGGTCTTCCCGGCTGCCAACAGCGCTGGGAGGCCATTCCACCATCCCAGAACGTATGCCGCTGTCATAGAGGTGGTCAAGGAGAACCCCGGCCTGACCGGAAGCGAGATCGCCGCGCGCCTCGGCAAGTCCAAGGAGTACGTCATCCCTCTGCTCTTCCACCTGAAGAAGTACTGCGAAGCCCTGAGGACCGAGAGCACCGGATTCTTTCGCACGCCGGGGCTGGAAGAGTTCGCGCAGGTGCCTGCCGTCCAGAAGATGCTCTCCAAGCTGGGGAGCGAGAAGACAAAAGGGCCCTGGACGCGCTAGAGGCGAAGAGGTTGGTGCAAAGGAAGGGAAAAGGCTACGTTGCCACCGAGGCGGGCAGGAACCTGGTCGCCCAAGCAGGCTGGACATCGGCCAGCCTCCAGGCCCGCTTGGACGACACGAAAGTGGGCACGCCCGATTCCTAGGCAAAGAAGGCAGTCTGCGACGTGAGGGGAGACGGCGCCCCGGCCGGCTATTGAACGGCCCTTCGGACTCGGCACTTGACCAGCGCGAAAAACGCTTTTCAATCAAGACCGAGCAAGCTACAACGTGGCCGGGCAGTTTGCATTCCTTCTTGACCTTGGGATTTTCGCCGTTTCAGCCCTCCTGCTGAGCCTTGCCTTCGCCAGGCTAAGGCTCCCGATGGTCTCCGGGCAGATTCTCGCGGGCATGATTGTAGGGCCTTTTGTTTTGGGTTGGGTTACGGACACCGAGATCATAGGCGACATAGCTTCGATCGGGGTCGTCCTTCTCTTCTTCATCATCGGGCTAGAGCTCGACCCCCTCAAGCTCAGCAAGGTCGTCGGAGAGGTTCTGCTTCTGGCCCTCCTGGAAATGGGGGTCGCGTTCGGGTTTGGTGCGCTCGCGTCCTTCATCCTGAATCTGACCCTCATTCAGTCACTAATCTTCTCCATGACCGCAGCGATTACGAGCACCGCGATAGCGGGGAAGACCTTCCTCGAGAGGCGGACGCTCCGCACCGAGGAGTCAACGATCCTGATTGGTCTGTTGATAATCGAGGATGTCGCCGCGGTAGGGTTCCTAACTGTCCTTTCCTCCCTCGTGCGGCCGGGTAGTCCCGGGGGCCTCACGCTTCAAGTCCTCCAAACGGCACTCGGGGGCCTGGGGCTTCTCGCACTTGGGTACCTCGTGGCCAGATACGTAGCGCCTATTGCGATAAACTACCTCAGCCACTATGAGGCTGAATCAGAGGAGATACCGTTCCTCTTCGCGCTCGGCCTCGGCTTCGTCTTCGCGATTCTTGCCGCCTACTTCGGGTACTCGCCCGGGACGGGAGCTTTTGTCATCGGTCTCGCGATAAGGGGAAAGCAGTCGAAGTTCCTCTCGGAGAAGGTCGGACCGATCAAGGACCTTTTCTTGGTCTTGTTCTTCGTCTCAATGGGCAGTCTCATAGACCCGTTCCCCGCGCTCTCTCTTGGTGTCATAATCCTGGCATCATTGGCCCTGGCCATTGTGGGCAAGTTCCTGGGCGGGATTTTGGTCGGAAGAATCGTGAGCGGCCGACATGCAGGGGAGATCACAGAGAGGGCCCAAACTTTCGGCGCTTGGTTGGTACCAAGGGGTGAGTTCTCGTTTGTCATAGGCCAATTCGCCCTTTCTCTCGGTGTGATCGACAGCTCTTTGTTCTCGATAATCGGGGTGACAGTCCTAGGAACGGCTGTGGTGGGGCCTATACTTCAGCGGTTGACCATCACCAGGCTTGCAGAAACAGAGCATCCACTCCGACCACGCGTTGACGAAGGCGAGCTCTGAATCAAGATTCTCCGCCAGTGCGAGCGAGCTCCGGCGTTCCCAGTGCTAGCAGGTTCGAAGGCATGCTTATTAGACCAAACTCATTAGAAGGACACTGACGGCCTTCAAAAGCGCGTTTGACGACCGGCCCCTGCAAATCCCGCTTCCGCTATTGCAATCTCGACGAATTTCAATAAAGTAAAGGTAGCGAGGGGTCGATTTCTCGTTCTTGAAGAAATTCGCCGTGATCGCGTCCGCAGCCCGGAGATCGCACTTGGTCAGGGAGCAGGCGGGGCGGTGGCCGCAGAGACGAACACGTGCCCACACTCGGAACAGCCCACGTTGTCGGTCACGCTGCCACCTACGCTATCATCGCTGCCACCTACGCGGCCGCTGCCACTGCCAAGGAACGTGATTGGCAATACCGACACCTTCCGAAGCATTTTCGGCCAGGAGTTGGGCAAGTAACTGGCTTCTTAACCCACACGGCGCGCGCCCATTGTTTAAAGGACGCCAAATTCATGCATGTTAGATGAATCGCGGGTTACCGGCTATACGTTCTTCTTTACGGCGGGCGCAATCAAACTAGAGTGAGTGGGTGTGCTTGAATTGGGTGGCCTGGGTTCGGGCAAGAGCAGGACTCTTGACCAGACCGGGGAAGCAACCGATTACCTGCTGGCCGTCTCCAACTTGGGCGTGGTTTCCAAGAACGGAGCCATACTCCAAGATGTGACCTTCAGGGTGAAGAGGGGCACCACCCTAGCTATCGTCGGCCCGAACGGCGGCGGCAAAACAACGTTGTTCAGGTCGCTGCTGAACCTGGTCCCATACTCGGGATCCATCAGCTGGAGGGAAAAGGTGAGAGTCGGGTACGTTCCCCAGAGCCTAGTTGCGACAGACCTTCCGATATCTGTGGAAGAGTTCCTAAGGTTCAAGTGCAAGACCGATTTCGAGGCGTGCGTAAGTTCTGTCGGCTTGGACAAGGAAATCCTGAGCCAGTCGCTGGGGTCATTGTCCGGAGGACAACTCCAGAGGATTCTAATCGCTTGGGCCATCGTGGACAACCCCAACGTGCTCTTGTTCGACGAACCGACGTCGGGAGTGGACATAGGTGCAGAAGAGCCCATCTACCAGAAGGTTACCCGACTAAAGGAGACGCTCGGCATAACTGTACTTCTGATATCTCATAACATGCATGTCGTGATGCACTACTCAGACAAGGTGTTGGCGCTTAACAGGCGGGTAATGTTCTTCGGCGACACTAACACCGTCACACACTCCAACTTGCTCGGGATGATGTATGGCGGTGAGTTCGACGTGTCGGGTGACGAGCACACCGACAGAGAGTAGTGACACGGAAACTGCCAAGCACAATCCTGTTCAGTCTCGCGGTTGGGGCATTCGCGGGCTCTGCAGCCGGTTACCTTGGATCGATCATGGTCTCCAGACACATGGCACTGGTCGGCGACGCGATGTCGCACGTGGCACTCCCCGGCCTCGCTCTCGGGATACTCTTCGGCTTCAACCCCTTCATTGGAGCCTTCACTTTCTTGGCCGTCACTGCAATCATCACGTGGCAAATTCAAAGGTCGACCACGCTCTCCATAGAAGCGATCATAGGCGTGCTTTTCGTCCTGGCCCTAGCAATCGGTATCCTCATCACCCCCCAGGTGGACCTGCTCGAAGCACTCTTCGGCGACATATCGAAGTTGACCTTGATTGACGTCATTGTGACCGTACCGACTTCTGTCCTCGTGATAATTGTGACCAGGGCAATCCATGACAAACTTGCTCTGAGCGTGATTTCAAAGGAACTTGCTGTCTCAAATGGCGTCAGAGTTGAAAGGATCAACCTGATCTACCTACTGCTGGTAGCCACGATAGTCGCCATCGGGATAAAAGAGGTCGGCACCTTGCTTGTCGGCGCAGTCGTGATCGTGCCCGCAGCCGCGGCGAGGAATGTCAGCACGACGATGCGCACGTACTCATTGACGAGCTCTCTAATCGGCCTGCTGAGCGCAACATCAGGAATCATGCTTTCCAGCTACGTGAATGTTCCCGCGGGACCGCTGGTCGTGATCGTCGGTGCGACAATTTTCGCCTTGGGGTTGTTCTTCCGGTCAGCTTCGCGGTCGGAAAGAATCAAGTCTGGCCAAGGACCAGCAACGACGAGCTCCTGAGACGACCTGAATAGCACTGAGACACCATCCACGATCCTCCTTCCATTCTCAGCATTGAAAATCATCTCTCTGTCTTAACAACAGGCTTGATGAGGCCCTCCCCGAAGTTGTCCGGCACAGTCGCGAGCGGAACGAGGAGAGCGGTCGGGAAGCACGAATTCGCGAAGTGCATCGACCACACTCTCCTGAAGCCTTACGCGACAGGAGCGGATATCGACAGGCTCTGCGCCGAGGCCATGAAGTTCGACTTCTGGAGCGTTTGCGTGGGTTCATTCTACGTGAAGCGGGCGGCAGAGAACCTCAGAGGCAGCGGAGTGAAGGTCTGTGCGGTTGTCGGCTTCCCTCTCGGCTTCAGTTCAACCAGCGTGAAGCTGGCAGAGGCTGAGACTGCAATCGGAGACGGTGCCGACGAGATTGACATGGTAATGAACCTTGGCGCCTTCAAGTCAGGCGACTACAACTTCATCTTCCACGAAATTGAGGATGCCGCAAAGTGCTGCCATGGCGCGCGCAAGCTCCTCAAAGTGATTATCGAGTGCTGCTACTTGACCAACGACGAGAAGGTGGGCGCAGCGAGACTTGCGGAGCGAGCTGGAGCGGACTACGTGAAGACCTCTACGGGATTCGGCACAAGCGGCGCGACGGTTGAGGACGTCGCGCTCCTGAAGAAAGCGCTTGCGGGCACCGCGAGAATCAAGGCGGCTGGCGGTATCGGGACGCTAGAGAAGGCATTGGAGATGATCAAGGCTGGGGCCGACAGAATCGGCACCAGCTCCAGCGTCAAGATAATGGAAGAGTGGAAGGAAACGGCAGACCGTGGCCTGAAGGTCGCGCCTCGGTCCGGCTAGACTTGTATCACTCTGTGCAATCACGACGGAACAGGGGCTGCATGCCCAGACCCGTTCAGTGGCCTAGTCTGCTCTTGACCCCACCCGGAGCTTTCCGCTCTGATTGAACACCAGGGTAATCTTTCTGTTTGTCCTTCCCCCCGTCAAACAAGACGGACGGACGCTCTTCACCAACCTGATTATCTCCACAATGTTGCTCTGAACGTGGATTCCGAACCTATCTCCTTCCCTGAGCACCGTAGGCGGGATGTCGTACGTCCTCGTTCCCCTCGCAATCTGCACAGAATGGTCGGTGAGGGTGGATTGGTGAGCCTGGAGCGTCTCTCTCGCCAGCTCGATCTTTTTCCGCGCCCGGAGCTCTATCATCGAGACGTTTGCACGAGTCGTGCGAAGCTCCTTTGCCGTCTCAAGCTGCGACATACCCCTTCCCCTCAACATGAGAACTCTGTACTGTCTCTCGGTGAGCATCCCGTGCCGCATGAGCAACGCATTTCCGTTGCACGTCGCTTAAAAGCAATCACCCCCGCGTCAAGCAAGCCACCCCTTGAATCTGGACAGCGTCCAGCCGCCGGAGAATCTCGTGCGTGGGTCTGCAGGAGCGTTCGCAGCATGACAAACACTCTCCGCTCGGTCGCCATCGCTGCTACACTCGGGAGCATGATTGAATGGTACGACCTCTTCGTCTACGGCTCTCTGGTGGTCGTCCTGTCGAAGGTCTTCTTCCCAGTCCAAGACGCTTCTCTCTCCCTTCTGTATGCGCTCGCTGCCTTCGTGGCGGGAGCGGCGGTCAGACCAATCGGCGGTGCCATCTTCGGGAGGCTCGGCGACACAGCCGGGCGCAAGCGCGCCTTCATCCTGACAGTCCTCGTCATGGGGCTGGGCGCTACTCTCACTGGCCTTCTGCCTACCTATCAACAGGCAGGCATCATTGCACCTATCCTCCTCGTCGTCGTGAGGGTGGTGCAGGGACTGGCCCTCGGCGGGGAGTTCGGGGGAGCGGTCACGTACTTGGCTGAACACACGGACGCGAAGTCGAGGGGGCGCTGGACGGGCCTGATCCAGGCCACTGCAACCCTCGGCCTCTTGCTTTCGTCGGCCGTGGTGCTGGCGGCGAGGGTAGCTCTCGGGGTGACAACCTTCTCCGATTGGGGATGGCGTCTGCCCTTCCTCCTCTCTTCTGTCTTGATTCTTGTAGCCTTCGTGGCACGAAGGAGGTTGGGGGAGACTCCGCCATTCACCAGCCTCATTGAGTCGGGAACGGTTTCAGTTTCTCCTATCAGAGAGAGCCTGACCGACCGAGCCAACCTTGGGCTGGTGCTGCTCGCCGTGGTCGTTGTCTCTGGGGCGTCCGTCATCTGGCACACGGCGCAGTTCTACACCACGATATTCATGCAATCCGTCCTCAAGATTGACCTGCTGACAACGACAATGGTGCTGCTCATCGCGTTAGCCTTTTCGGCCCCGCTCTTCGTCGTCTTCGGCTGGCTCTCGGACAAGGTGGGGAGGCTCAGGCTGCTGCTGCTCGCGAACATCCTGGGCGCTGTCGGCTTCCTCCCGATATACGTGGCGATGAAATCGTTCTCCTCCCCCTTGAACGTGCCGGGGCTGGTCCTCATGGTCTTCTCGCAGACCGCCCTCTCGGCCATGGCCTACGGCCCCCTGGCTGCGTACCTTGCCGAGCTGTTCCCCACCAGGATACGGTACACGTCCCTCTCGGTTCCGTATGGCATCGGCACGGGCGACGTCGGGGACGGCACACTACTAATCGCTCCTGCCCTGACCCTCGCCACCGGAAACATCTACGCCGGTCTAGTCTGGTCGACAGCTGTGCCGCTGCTCGCTTTCATCATAGTTCTCGCCTATGGGTGGAGGGTCAGACGAACTGGTTCCCTCCCCTGATTGCAAGCTAACTCGTGTGCGATAGGGCCGCTGGAGGCGGGCCGTGTGTCCCACAAATGACAAAGGGCTAATCTTGAACCATTCACGCTTGACGGGACGTCAAACATATATACGACAGTCCGAGGCGTCCGTAAAAGGCTCCGATGAACGGAATTGTCTCGTCTACTCGCCTTCGTCGACATCTTCGTAGAATCGCCCCTGATGGACGATGTAGTTAGCGCTCTAAAGGAGCTCCCTGACCTTGAGGAGATGTACGAGGTGACGGGAGAGTTTGACATTGTCTGCCTTGTCTCTGCGAGCGATATCGAGGAGTTCAGGGAAGTCCTGAAGAACAAGATAATGAAGATCAGAGGCATCAAGAGCACAGTCACTTCCGTTGTTCTGCACGCGCACAAGGGTCCCCGATACAACGGAGACGGGCCGAAGACCCCCCGCCTGCAACGTCAGTAGGAAGTGCCGAAATCGGAGTCGGCCATGCACGACGCCATGAATCCTCGAGGTTTCCAAGAAAATGATCAATCTACTCCAAGCTACGTTCGTCATCCTGATTCTAGGCGGCACACTAGTCGTAGCTAAGCTTCTGTCTCCTTATGTCGCCCGAGTATTCACGCGCGCCCCCAGCAGACTCGACAGGTTCCTGAATCCTGTCGAAAACGCGCTCTACAGAGTGATTGGCGTGGACCCTCTCCACGTCATGGGCTGGAAGGAGTACTTCCTGTCAGGGCTCTTCCTCAACATAGTGCAGATGGCTATCGCGTTCCTGGTACTCTCCTACCAAGGGATTCTGCCTCTGAACCCGCAAGGCTTCTCGGGGATGAACTGGGACCTGGCCCTCAACACCGTGGTCTCCTTCGCTACCAACACGAACCTCCAGCACTACAACGGAGAGACCACGCTTTCGTACCTGAGCCAAATGTCCGCGATTCAGTTCCTGCAGTTCACCTCGGCAGCGACTGGCATTTGCATGGGGGTCGCGATGGTGCGTGGCTTCATCGTCGGCTCCAAGGACCTGGGCAACTTCTACGTCGACTTCGTTAGGAGCCTCACCCGGCTTCTGATTCCCCTGTGCGTCGTCGCAGCCCTCCTACTTGTTTGGCTGGGAATCCCACAAAGCCTCAACGGATACAAGACGGTTACAACCATTCAGGGAGCGACGCAGTCAATCCTCATCGGTCCGGTCGCCTCGCTCGTGTCGATAATGCAGCTAGGCACCAACGGCGGCGGCTACTACGGCGCGAACTCCGCATACCCGTTCCAGAACCCCAATCCTGTGAGCGATGTGCTTGAGATATCGTTGATGCTTCTTCTGCCGACCGCCCTGATCTTCGTCTTCGGAGAGCTTCTCGGCAAGAAGCGCGAGTACAGGCCTATCATGATAGGCGCGTACTCCTTGTTCGCGATCGACCTGGTCATCGCCTTCATCCCGACGATACCGCTGGGACCCGGCATAGAGACCAGATTCGGAGGGTTCTTCTCTGCGTTCTGGACGGTGGTCACTACTGCGGTCACCACCGGTTCAGTAAACACCCAGCTTGCGGCCATGCACCCACTGACCATATTGGCCGCTTTCATGGGGATGCTGATTCAGGCGACGCCGGGCGGCAAGGGAGTTGGGCTGATG
This sequence comes from Nitrososphaerales archaeon, assembly GCA_032906765.1. Lineage (NCBI taxonomy): Archaea > Thermoproteati > Nitrososphaerota > Nitrososphaeria > Nitrososphaerales > Nitrososphaerales archaeon. Next base: position 30,135 of record JAJTZB010000012.1, on the reverse strand, counting down.
TACATGATAATGTTCATCGTGATTACCGTGTTCGTTGTGGGCCTCATGTCCGGGAGAACCCCTGAGTATCTCGGCATCAAGATTACTGCGCGAGACGTCAAGCTCGTCATGATTGCGTTCCTCGTCCATCCACTCATAATACTCATACCCACTGTCCTTGCGTTCGCGACCGGAGCGGCGGCGCAGATGGGCCTACAGGCCGATTCCATAGGTTTCACCCGGGTGCTCTACGAGTTCACGAGCGCTGCTGCAAACAACGGCTCGGACTTCCTCGGTGCAGCTGCCAACACTCCGTTCTTCAACATCTCGACGGCCATAGTGATCTTCCTAGGACGTTATGCACCAATTGGAATCTTGCTCGCCCTTGCCGGCTCGATGATCGGAAGGAAGAGGAGCCCAGAGGTTGGCCTCAAGACAGATAGCCTCGTCTTCTCCATCGTGCTCGTCGGCAGCATCCTGGTGCTGGTCGCCCTCACCTTCTTTCCATTCCTCGCGCTCGGTCCCATACTCCAGTACTTCCAAGGACAGGTGAACAGCCTTGGCTAGCCAGCCCACGCAGTCCGGAGCGGCGCCCAGAGAGGGCAGACTGCGGCGCTCCATGATCACCGGAGTTGTCCTCAGAGATTCCCTAGTCAGGCTGAACCCCGTCTCCTTGATTTCAAACCCTGTCATGTTCATTGTCGAGGCGACCTTTTTCGTCGTGGCCGCGATGGCCATCTACCCGAGGGGCTTCCTCCCTCTGTCGAGCCTCCAGGACACGAACTTCTACATCGAGGTAGCCGCCATTCTGCTACTCACGGTCTGGTTCAGCACACTTTCTGACTCGCTCGCCGAGCACCAGGCCAGGAACACCGCGCACAGTCTGAGGAGCCTTGAGAGCGAGGTGGTAAGCAAGAAGGTGGTAAGAGAGCAATGGTCACAGAAGGTAATCCCAACTCCTTCATCCAGTCTCCGCAGGGGCGACCTCATCCTCCTCGAGAAGGGCGACCTCGTCCCGATAGACGCCGAAGTTCTGGAAGGAATCGCGATGCTGGACGAGTCTCTCATGACGGGAGAGTCCACCCCTGTCAAGAAGGCGCCAGGAGACGTCCTGATTGGGGGCTCGACCTTGCTCAGCGACACCCTGACGGCAAGGGTGACTGTCAACCCCGAGGAGTCGTACATCAGCAAGATGATCAAGTTGGTCGAGGCTGCCAAGAGACCCAAGACTCCGAACGAGCAGGCAGTAACGATGGTCCTAATCGGCCTCACAGCGATCTTCAGCATCATAGTCGCCTCCCTCGTCGGCGTCTCAGCCGCCCTCAATCTGGGCGGGGACCTCTCCGTCATGATTGCCCTCTACGTCTGTCTTCTGCCGACAACGATAGGCGCCCTCCTCCCCGCTATAGGGCTCTCCGGAGTCTCCAGGCTCTTCAGGAGGAAGATGGTGGCGAAATCAGGGAAGGCAATCGAGACAGCGGGAGACACAGACGTGATACTGCTCGACAAGACCGGAACCATAACTGTAGGAAACAGGCAGGCGACCGAGTTCGTCCCCCTGGGTGACCATTCGATCAGGGAAGTTGGCGAGGCGGCGTTCCTTTCTTCTTGGTACGACGACACGCCAGAGGGGCGCAGCATAGTCAAACTCGCCTATGAACGCGGTTTGGTCCCGAAGGAGCTGAACGCCCTGACGCTCTCGCAGGTGTACGAGTTCTCGGCCACGACACGAACCAGCGGCGTCAAACTCGCCGACAGCGGGGGATTCTCGCTGCCAAAGAGCGGGAAGGAGTTCGAGCAGCGTGGAAGGTTCAGCAGGAAGCTTGCGGACTCGGTAGTTGGGACGCTCCCGACTGGCGAGGTGGAGATAATCAAAGGCGCCCCCGACGCAATCAAGAAGTTGGCCTCTTTCCCCGAGAGCTTCGACGCCGTCGCCGACCAGATCTCGGCCGATGGGGACACGCCTATTGCAATAACGAGGGGGGCCGAAGTGCTAGGCATGATTAGGCTGAAGGACGTCCTGAAACCAGACATCAAGGATAGGGTGAGGGCCGTCAAGGCCATGGGCATCAGGCCGGTTATGATAACCGGAGACCAGCCGCTGACGGCCAAGAGCATAGCCAGAGAGGTAGGAATCGACGAGTTCGTCCCCCAGGCGAAGCCCGCAGACAAGTACGACATCGTTCAGAGGGAGCAGGCGCAGTCGAGGATAGTCGCGATGATAGGCGACGGCACCAACGACGCGCCGGCGCTCGCTGCGGCGGACGTCGGACTCGCGATGAACTCTGGGACGGAGCCCGCGAAGGAGGCAGCCAACATGGTGGACCTCGAGTCCAACCCCGCGAAGATAATCGACGTCGTCATGCTGGGCAAGCAACTGCTGATGACGCGCGGGGCCGTGACCACGTTCAGCATCGCCAACGACGTAGCGAAGTACTTCGCCATCGTGCCCGTCCTCTTCGCCGCAGCGATACCGCAGCTCCAGGCGCTGAACGTACTACAGCTCGGCCTCAACAGCGCGGTCTTGTCCGCGCTAATCTTCAACGCCGTAATCATCCCTCTACTGATACCACTTGCCATGAGGGGCGTTGCCTTCAGGCCTGCTGACACAATGTCGATCTTCCTGCGCAACACCCTGGTCTACGGGGTGGGAGGCGTGGTCGCCCCGTTCGTTGGAATCAAGGCGATAGACATACTGCTATCGCTGGGGCACCTGTAGGTGAAGAGAATGGCCGACACAACCCGTGGCAGAAACGAAGTCAGAGTCAGACCACTCGTAGCGATGGCTTTGGTCTCGCTACTGCTCTGCGGCCTCTTCTTCCCGCTTCTGATAACGGGCATCGCCCAAGTCGCTCTCCCGTACCAGGCGAACGGCGAGGTCGTTCAGCTTGACGGTCGTCCCGTGGGCTCCGCTCTGATCGCCCAGGGCTTCAACCAGTCAATCTTCTTCCAACCGAGGAACGACTCGGCGTCTGGCGTGGACCCTGACATCACTGTCCAGGACGCATACTCCCAGATTCCACGAATCAGCAGTGCGTCGGGCATTCCCGCCAGCACGCTCCAACAGCTGGTGGATCAGAACACGGACGGACAATCGAGGGTCTTCGGAGAACCATACGTCAACGTCCTGACGCTGAATCTTGCACTGATCAACGCCTACCCATCAGTTTACGGCCAGTTCCGATAGGGCCGGAGCATCGGACTGGAGGCTGGCCGAAAGGGCTCCTGAAGACCATCCCTGCCCGCCCAAAGACGAAATGAGGGACACCAGTGCCCATCAGGAACGCCGCTATGAGGCACCAGACTTGGTAGAGACTCAGGTCCAACTTGGACGCCATTCTGACGGGCGACGACGTCTTAGAGCATTGGTATGGCCACGGAGCCACGACGTCTTCAGCGAGACGGCTTAGGAGCGCACATTCGCCAGCGCCTTCACCCTCTCTTCTATCTCGTCCCTGATTCTCCGCACTTCGCCCAAGGGTTTCCCCTTCGGGTCGTCAAGATGCCACTCCGCCAGCTTCTTCTGCATCCTGGCGAGCATGGGTCGGGGGCAGACATCTTCAACCGAGCATCTCATTGTCACGACAAGGGCTGCATTCCTTATCATTTCCATGGTGAGCATCCTAGGGACGTTCTTCGATAGATCGATCCCCCTCTCCTTCATGGCTTCCACGACCTCAAGGTTGACCCTCTGGCTAGGAATCGTGCCCGCGCTCGAGGCTTCCAGCCCATTCCTCTTCGCGAACGCCTCGGCCATCTGGCTTCGGCCCGCATTCTCGACGCAGACGAACAGTATCAGGCCAGTCCGTTCCATTCTCTCACCGGTCTACCACGCACGCCCCAGGAGACGATAGTTATTGTTGACTGCTCCCGCCGTCGCACGCTCTGGGAGTCTATTGCAACTCTATATTCTCTGAATAGGCCCATAGCGTAAATCGGCAACCGCTTTAACCCCGCCGCAGTTCTCCAGTCTTGGTGAAGAAAGGAATGCAAGTTGCGGCGACACGCGGCGTCGGCTACCTCAGCCATGACGGCTCCGACGCCCGGGAACCCGACCTGTGCTTCTCTGCCCTGTTTGTTGTTGCGGGCTCGAAGGCAGTCGAAGCTGGGACGGTGAGGAATCGTCTGAGGCTCTCGGAAGGCGACTTCCGCGGACTCCTAGACCAGCTCCAGAGGAGGTACCTCGTGGACGTTGTCTCTCAGCTGCAGGATGGTTCTGTGGTTGAGCACCTCCGGCTTACAGAAGAGGGCGCGTCTGCGCTACAGCTGATGTTGGAGAGGATGTGCGAGCTCCCAGAGCTCGAGTGACGTCCTCCCAGCTACCGGACCTGCGGCTCCTTTACTGTCAGGTCGATTGCAATCTCGGAAATGTCTGCTCCGTACTCGGCGACACGCCTGACGTCCTCGAGTATCAGCTTGACTGAAGCTACCTGCGCTCCAGTCTTCCTTGGCGCGAGGATCTCGCCACTCAGCTTCTCTTCGAGCTGAACAACATCCTTCGTCTTGGTGATTGTCTCCTCCGCCAGCTTAGCGTCGAGCCTGAGGAGGGCGTTGACAGAGCTTTCGAAAACCTTCCGCGCAGCGTTTGTCATCTCCTGGACCTTCTTGATCGCACCCTCCGGGATGGTCTGCAAGTTCTCCGCCTGTGCCGCTATCGAGGCTGCGTGGTCTGCGACCCTTTCCGCGCTCTTGGCTGCCAGCCTGTAGCCCAAGCAGTCCCTCGGGGAGCCTAGCCCTATCTCCTGGATTACAGACCTGTCCCTGACTGCGATGTTGAGCTGCCTCAGTATGAAGTGGTAGAACCTATCGACTTCGTCGTCTCTCAGTATGACTTCCTCGCCCAGTCCCTTACCGCTCCCATGAAGCACGCCGATGGCATCGGTCAACATCCCCCCCGCGATAATCGACATCCGCTCCAGCGCCTTCTTGAGAGGGATGTCCACGTACCCAGAGAGGCACTGCGTCAGGATGCCAGTCGACGACTCCTCAATGATCTCCACGCCAACCAGCTTCCTTCGGATGCCCTCCCGAATCGAATTCCTCAGCGACGGGTCCGACCTTCCTACGCTTATCCTGATTATGTCGTATCCCGCCAAGTAGTATGAGATGAACTTACGGAGTAGCGCATCCTTGTCCGAGCCCGCAATGGCCTCGATTGTCGCCTCCGACTTCGCCGCCTCCCTGATGTCCCTTCTCGGGACTATCAGCAGCGACGAATCGGCCTGTATTATTACGGCCACAGCGTCCTTCGGCTTCAGGCCGACGTCGTTCACCCATGTCTTGGGCAACGAAACGACAAAGCTATTCCCGCCTGTGACCTGCACCTTTCTGAATTCCACGTCTCTCCGCGGCGAGAAGATATATTCTCCATATATAATGTCTACTCAACAATATACTTGCCGCGCGTCCGAACGGCTTCCCCGAACGAATGTGCGCCTCCCGAGTCCACATTAGCCATCCTACGCCCGCCTGGGGAAACCTCCCCTCCGATGCCCTAAGCAAGTATATTGATTCTATATGATTCGATATTCTCTATGTAATCAGTCGGCGAGCCATATATCAACTCGGAGTAAGCCCAAAGGCCGAAGATGAGAATTCAAAGAAACGGTGTGAGCGCTTCAACAATCGCACTCGCAGTCGTCTTGGTCGTGGTCGTCGTAGCGGCGGGGGCGTACGTAGCCCTCAGCCCTGGCGCCCAGCCGACGACGGTGACGAGTACGCTGATTTCAACCACAACAACCACGTCGCTGACTAGCTCCGTGGGACCGACCGTGTCCCTCAACGGCGCCGGTGGAACCCTCGTGTTCCCGCTGATGTCCGCCTGGACATTCGCCTATGCCCAAGTCACATCAAACGTCCAAGTCAACTATGCCAGCGTCGGCAGCGGCGCGGGAATCGCACAAATCACCGCAAAGACCGTCAACTTCGGCGAGAGCGACGCCCCATTGACCGCGAAACAATACGCCGCCCTCAATACGACGACCCTTCTGACCATACCAATATCCGCCAGCGCGGTAGTGCCGGCTTACAACTTACCCGGCATGACCAACGGCATGAAATTCACCGGAGCAATCCTCGCTCAGATATTCCTTGGCAACATCACGCAGTGGAACGACGCTGCGCTCGTGGCCATCAACGCGGGTGTGACACTGCCTGCCCACGCAATCACTGTGATCCACAGGTCGGACGGCAGCGGAACCATGTTCGCCTTTACCAACTACCTCTCCGACGCAAGCGCGCAGTGGAAGACGCAGGTCGGGCAGGGGACCTCTGTCAATTGGCCGACTGGGCTTGGATGCAAGGGCAACGAGGGCGTAGCGGGCTGCATTTCTAACACGCAGTACTCCATAGGCCCTCTTGAAATCGCATACGAGATCGTGAACAAGGGATTGATTTCGTACGGCTCTGTGCAGAACGCAGCTGGCAAGTTCATCCTCGCAAACCTGACCAATGCCCAAGCCGCAGTCCAGGCAGGAGGCACCGCTGGTCTTCCTGCGGGAAGCGCGCAATGGACGAGCGTCTCCATAATCAACAACATATACAACGACACGGCAGCGACGAACGTCTATCCAATCACCACGTTCACCTATGCGCTGGCGTATCAGCAACAGACCGACCAGACAAAGGGCGCCGCACTTGTGAACTTCCTCTGGTGGGTCGTGAACTCCGCACAGGTGGCCGGTGCTAACCTCGGCTATGTGCCACTTCCGGCCAACGTGGTTGCCCTGGACGACGCCACACTCAACTCAATCACCTACAACGGAACGCCACTACACACGGGATCCTAGCCTCGCGACAGAACCCTCCCATCTTTTTATGATTGCAATTAGACGACACTGAAAAGAGAATCTTGAACACGAGTCGACCCGACTCTGCATCTGGCAGGACAAGGCTCAGGGGAGACTCCGTCCTGAAGGCAGCCGTAGCGACGGCAGCGGTGGCAATCATCGGCCTCCTTCTGGCGCTTGGGTACAACCTATACTCAGGCTCCTCACTAACAATCTCGAAGTTCGGGTTCTCCTTCTTACCGGGAACAACGTGGGACCCCGTGCACGAGATCTTCGGGGCACTTCCTTTCATCTACGGCACCATTGTGACTTCGCTTCTGGCTCTCCTGATTGGCCTCCCGATCAGCCTTGGGGTGGCCATCTTCCTCACGGAGAAGATTAAGGGGAGGAGGACGACGCGGTACCTCCTCGGGACGCTGATAGAGCTCCTCGCGGCCGTACCGAGCGTCATATACGGTCTGTGGGGCCTCTTCTTCCTGAGCCCTCTCCTCCGGCAATATGTGGAGACGCCACTGAGCACATACCTCGGCTTCATCCCAATCTTCTCCGGGACTCCATTCGGCCTCGACTTCTTCACGGCTGGAGTCATACTGTCTATAATGATAATCCCAACTGTCACCGCAGTATCGAGGGACATCTTGAACGCAGTCCCGAACAGCCAGAGGGAGGCGATGTACTCTCTCGGCGGCACGAACTGGGAGGTGACACGGAAGAGCGTCCTCCCCTACGCCAGGTCCGGAATCTTCGGAGCCACGATTCTCGGCCTGGGAAGGGCCGTCGGGGAGACGATGGCCGTGACAATGGTGATCGGCAACACGCCGAGAATTACGGCCTCCCTCTTCTCAGGCGGCTACACTCTCCCGGCCGTCATCGCAAACGAATTTACCGAGGCCACCTCGCCGCTCTACCTCTCCGCCCTCGTCGAACTCGGCCTGATTCTCTTCGTTGTGGCCCTCGCGATCAACGTCTTCGCCAGATTCCTGGTCTGGAGGATGACCCATGGGGTCAGGTCCAGGGTCAGGTGATCCAGCTTTGACACAAGATATCGCATCCCTTGGCGCCGATCGGAGGAGGCTCGTCGACAGGGTCATGACTGCCATGGTGGGAGTCGCCGTCATTCTGGCGCTGACTCCGCTCGTCCTCATAATAGGTGACGTCGTCATCCAGGGAGCGCCCGTCCTCAGTCTTTCATTTTTGACGGGCCTGCCGACTCCCGTGGGAGTCCCCGGCGGAGGCATTGCGAACGCTCTGGTCGGGTCTTTCGTCATGGTCGGAATAGCCGCGCTGATAGCCGTGCCAATCGGCGTCGGGGCGGGAATCTTCTTCTCCGAGTGGCCGGAGTCGAGGCTGTCTTTCATTTCGAGCTTCATGAATGATGTGCTTGCCGAGTTCCCTTCGATAGTCATAGGGATATTCGTGTACGTTGTGATCGTGCTCACCACAAGGACGTTCTCCGCCTTGGCAGGCGCTGTGGCCCTCAGCATCATCATGATCCCGATAGTCGCCAGAACCACCGAAGAGTCCCTCAAGATAGTTCCGGTGACCCTGAGGGAGGCCTCGATGGCGCTCGGGATTTCGAGATGGAAGACGGTGATCAGGATTGTGATTAGCACCGGCAAGAGCGGTTTGGCCACTGGCATACTTCTTGCGGTTGCGCGGGCCGCTGGTGAGACCGCACCGCTGCTGCTGACCGCCCTCGGCAGCACCTTCTTCGCGACCGGACTGTTCCAGCCGACAGCGGCGCTGCCTCTCCTGATCTACACCTATGGGATTTCCCCATTTGCAGACTGGCACGCGCGGGCATGGGGTGCGGCACTGATCCTCGTCATCGTCATGCTCGGCCTCAACCTCACGGTCAAACTCGTGATTGGACGGCGGTACTCGGAGATGAGGGCGGAGATCTAGGAGGGACGCTCAGATGGAAATCCAGAAAGAGCTCGGGTCGGAGGGGGTCAGGGAGGAAGAGCTGCTAGTGCAGGGACCATCCCCATCAAGGAACTCGGTGAAGTTGGAAACGTGGAACCTCAAGGCCAGCTTCGGCGAACTCCAGGTGCTGAAAGGCATCGACCTGCAGATTCCAGAGAGGAAGGTCACCGCTGTCATGGGACCCTCGGGATGCGGGAAGACCACTTTCATCAGATGCCTGAACAGGCTTCACGAACTCACCCCCGGAGCAAAGGTCGAGGGAGAGGTCATCATCGATGGGACGAACATCTACTCCCCGAAGGTGGACCCGGTCTCGGTTCGCCGGAAGATTGGGATGGTCTTCCAAAAGCCCAACCCGTTTCCGACAATGTCTGTCTACGACAACGTGGCTGCCGGACTCAGGCTGAACGGGGAGAAGGACAGGAAACTGTTGGACGAGGTGGTCGAGCGGAGCCTGCGCATGGCGTTCCTGTGGGACGAGGTCAAGGGCGAGCTGAAGAAGTCGGGGGCGGCGCTGTCGGGAGGGCAGCAACAGAGGCTCTGCATTGCAAGGACGCTCGCGGTAGAGCCCGAAGTCATACTCATGGACGAGCCTTGCTCGGCGCTCGACCCCACTGCCACTGCGAAGATCGAGGAGGCGATGGTCCAGCTCAAGAAGAACTATACGATGGTCATAGTCACGCACAACATGCAGCAGGCCGCGCGGGTAGCCGACAACACCGCGTTCTTCTACCTTGGCGAGCTCGTTGAGTTCGGCCCAACTGCGGACTTATTTGAGACACCAAAGCAGGAGCTGACGGAGAGGTACATCACGGGCAAGTTCGGGTGATTGAAATACCAAGATTGATGGACATGGGGCTCCAGAAGCTCAACAGCCTTCTTTTGGAGATGGCCTCGATATCAGAGAACGCAGTATCGGCTGCAATCGAAGCGTACCGGACGGGGCAGAAGCAGACGCTGGTGAACGAGTGGGCCGCCCAGCTCAGGTCCCTCCACCGCCAGGTCAGCGAACTATCGATGGAGCTAATCGCTCGGTACCAACCTGTCGCCTCCGACCTCAGGTTCATCAAAGCCTGCTTCGAGATCTCGTACGGGTTCTTCCGGTTTGGGCGGTACGCCCACGACATCGTGGAAGTTCTGGAAATCTTCGGCAACCTGAAGGATTGCGACACCACCTCAGTCATCGAAACGGCGCGAAGGACTGAGGAGATGATCGGCATGAGCATCGACGCCTTCACGCGAAGGGACGTCGACCTTGCGAGGAAAATCCCAACCATGGACGACGAGGTCGACGAAAGCTACAGGCATCAGCTGAGAGAGGTAATGGGGGGGAAGGGCGACCTAAGATGCTCTCTCTCTGCCACGCTGATTCTAAGGTACCTCGAGAGGATCGCCGACCACGCCGCCTACATCGGTGAATCGATAGTCTACATAGAGACTGGCGTCGAGCCGAAGTCATAGATCGAGCCTGGCGAGAGTTCCGCGCGGAATCGTTTTATTAGCCATGCGCGAAGGGTAGCCCAATCTTGGCCAAGACAAAGGCGGTACAGTCATTCAAGGACGAGTCCCTAAACCTCGAGGCCAGGATCATTGACGCGATTCAGAAGGTCGGCCCGAAGAACATCTCTCTCCTCTCGCGGATGACGGGTGCACACGCGGAGACCATCAGGTACAAGGTGAAGAGGCAGTTCAAGAAACTCGGCTTCAAGATTCACGCCGACGTTGATTACGCAAAGCTCGGCCTTACCCAGCATTGGGCCGAGTTGCACTTCTCGAAGGGCTACCAGGGCGTGGCTGACAAGATTCTCACGAGCCTGAACGACGTTGCGTACCTGACCTATTACGCGAAGGTAGTCCCCCAGGGGTACTTCATCGCGATCTTCTCTCTACCGGCGGGCAAGTCGGGGGAGTTCGAGGGCTTCCTGGAAGGCCTCCGGAAGATGGGCATTCTGAGCGAGTTCACTCTGAGCCGAGCCGCTGTGTCGAGGCACGACTCGATGTTGCCGAGCTACTTCAACTTCCAGTCGGGACAATGGGACGTCGACTGGAGCAGGGTCAGGCTGGGAGGAGGGAGGCCGCTTCCAGCGCACAGGCAACAGGCCCAGTCCGACCTCGACGCCTATGACCTTCTCTTGATGAAGGAGCTGCAGATAGACGCCCTCCAGCACATCGCGGGAATCGCCAAGAAACTGAAGGTCCACCAGAAGACCCTGGAGTACCACTACAGAGCGCACGTGCAGAAGCGGAAGCTGATTCCGGCCTACTTCGTGAGGTGGATGCGCGACGTGGAAAAGTCCGTCGCCCACTCGGTGATGCTGACACGTCTCGTATTCAGGGACTTGGGCGACGACTTCGCAAAGGTTCAGCTGGCTGTCAGCAAGATACCCTTCCTCTGGTCAGAGTACCTGACAGAAGACGGAACTTACATCGCCATCCTATGCATCCCAGTGAAGGAAGCGGTCACCGTATTCAACTACCTCAGCGGGGAGGTGCCGGGGCTCTACGACAGGGTGGAGATAGGCTACATCAACAGGAGTGAAGCCTCGCTCTTCACCATGACCTACCAGATGTACGATTCCGACTGGCGCTTCGACCCGGTGAAAATGAAGGCCGAACTCGCCCGCGCAGTAAGGCGGGTCAAAAATTAGGGATGAGGCGTCAAGGGACGCCTCATGCCATCTAGTGCGGAACACCGCCGCCTATTGGGTCCAGGTGAGGCAGAATCAGCTGGCCTGCCCAGAGGCCCACGACGGCGACTATCGCCGGCAGGGCGACTGACAGGACCAGGATTCCTATCCTGACCTTGTCTTGCGAGTTCATTTCGCAAAGGAGCGAAGTCCCAAACGCGGTGTACCAGCGTAGTCATCAAGTAGCTCTGATAATATCATGTAAATCTGTGCATCTGTAGCGCCCCTCACGGACGCGCCGGCGGCCCCTAGAGGACTACTAGCTTGGTCGTCTCGGGGCTGGCTGAGACCGTAATCACATCTCTCGTGGAGACCCTGATTCCACCCCTACCACGCCCGACACCGTACAGCCTGGCGTCTGCGGGCCTGGTGACGGAGAGCTCGACCCTGCATCCCCAGGGGACCGTGTATCGGAGCGGGTGCCCCCCCGTTGCCCTCCTCTCCGTGTAGGTGGGGAGTATGTGACAGATGCCGACCTGGTCGCGACCCAGGGCGGTGTGGCCAGCGGGGTCGAGGTCGCCTCCCCTCACCCTGTCGGGATAGGAGAAGTAGCCCGTCGAGCCGGCAGCAGTCGAGACTACAACTCCGTCCCCGATGGCAGCCTCATCGATCTCGATACCCTTCCCGGATACTTTCACCTTGTACCTGATGCAGTTGCTGTCCGCTCCCCTCTGGAGGTAGACATCGGTGAACACAGTGCCCAGGCTCTTTCCGTTCTTCAAGACCTCCAGACGCCTGTACTCCTCGACCCTGAAACGGCCGGCCGATATCTCGCGGAGAACAGAGGGAAGCTCGTCAAAGTATGCAGCCGCGAGGTACGCCTTGGAGTCGGTCGCCGAAGTCGACCTAATGCCCACGAAGAGGAGGGGGATCGACTCGAGCCTCCCGACTCTGCTGAAGACTCCGTCACCCCCGACTACAACACCAATGTCGGGCCTCTTTGCCGTCACTGACACCCCAGCCGTGCGGAGCGCCTTCCTGGCCTCCGCGTAGGAGACCTTCGGCTTCTCCCCGTCGAGGATTATCTTCGCTTTCACGCAGCCGTCCCTTCCCTGCCCATGAATTCCAACATGGATGTGTCTCCTGACTTGCTCTTGCCACCCTCCAAGAACTTCGTCGCCTTCACGGCGGCCTCGTTCTGCTCGGCAGTCGACGTCCCAAGCATCCCCATCATCTTGAGAGAGTTCTCCACAGCGAATCCCTTGAAATGGTTGTTGAAGTAGCCATAAGTCTTCTCGACCCTGCTGGAGACTTCTTTGACCTTCGGGACCCACGAGCTTAGCTCAGCATCACGGTACCTGTAGTTGTACCAAGGCCTGCTCCCTCTCCCGTGCCACCTGATGAAGGCGAAGTCGGCGGTCACCACCGTGTCGGGTGGGAGGAGCGGCTCGTCCACGATCACGTTCGCTACGTTCCTGTCCCTTAGCAACGACCAGACCTCCTGCCTAAGCCACGAGGGATGCCGGAACTCGACAGCGAACCTGACGTCCTCGGGAATTATCCGAAGGAAACCCTTCAGCGAATCGAAGTCGGAGTCGAACGTGTAGCTCGGTGGGAGCTGGATCAGGACCGGCCCGAGCTTCCCGCCGGCGATCAGTGGCTTCATCAGCCCTAGGAACCTTACGAGATCTCCCTCCGCCCCCTTCTTCAGCGCGAGTTTCTTCTCGTGTGTGATTGTCCGAGGAAGCTTCGCAGAGAAAACGAAGTCGTCAGGCGTGTACCGCGCCCATCCCAGCGCCAACCCCTTCGACGGGTAGGCGTAGAAGGTGGAGTCGATCTCCGCAGTCCTGAAAACCTTCGAGTAGAACGAGAGCTTGTTGGTGCTCGCGCTGGGATAGAACACTCCCGCCCACTCGTTGTACGACCAACCTGAGGTGCCCAGCAGAATGTCAGACATCGGTTCGGCCGTTTCGCCGCTCGTTCCGATTTAAGCTAATGGGTCGAGTCCCAGTAGCTGGTCGCGGGTCCAGGCGGCGAGGGTCAAGGTCCTCGACAACTCCCTTTTCACACCAAGCCTCTCGGTCATCTCATCCACTATCTGAGCATTGACTCCGTCAGGGACCTCCCACGTGACAGAGTGAAGTTTCGACGAGTACTCTGCGAGGAGCGCCTTCGGGTCGAAGACTTCCGTGTATCTCGCTACCTCCTCGACCACTGCGGGCCTCACCAGCTTGACCAGGTCTCGCTCTCCCAGCTTCAGCGCCCCCATCGGCAAACCCTTTTTCTCCCGCAGCTCGATGTAGAGGTCCCTTGGCCAGGCGCCCTGCCAGTCCTCCATCAGTGAAAGGAGCCCATTCCTGCCCACCCTTGCCATCTCCCTCACTGCTGCCCTCCAGTCTCCTACGAGGTGCATGAAGTGCACGGAAAGGACGTAGTCGAAAGACATGTCCCGAAACGGGACAGATGCGGCATCCGAGAGCACTAGGCCGCGCACCCCCTTGGCCAGTGCTTGGCGGATCATCTTGAGGGAGACGTCGACGCCGACCACCCTCAGACCTGCCCGCGCCAACGGGCCAGCAAACCTGCCCGTGCCCACCCCGAAGTCGAGCACGCTCGAGCCACGCATGCGTGTCACAAGGGCGTCAACAGCCAGCGACATTACATCCGCCCGAAGCGACCTGGTGGCGTCGTAGACGTCAGCGACTCTGTCGAAGCTTGCCATGCCTCAGAAGCCCAGGTACCCGCAAGATTTCAGCGATTAGCGCGGTCAGATGACTGGCATCCAGCCCGGCCTCGATGACCACGTTGCTATGGCGTCGTGGGCGTGGATTGATTCGAAGCACCTTCCGCTCACGAAGAAGGCGTTTGGGAATCTCTTCACGCACTCGCGTACGAGGTCCTCTGCGAACCTCGGGTTGGCCTGCGCCTCGAGGATCTTTTTCGCCTCCTCTAGCCTCTTCATCTCCTCCTTCGGCGTGGCAGAGAAGCACTCCGAGAGCTTGTCCACCAGCGCTGTGAAGTCGACCGGCCCTCCACTCCTGAATACCATTGTGATTTCCGCCCTCTGCATGTGGCCTACGCCAATCATCTTCTTGCTGCACGGACACGCTGTGATTCCCTGCACCGAGAACTGGTATGTTATCGCTCCCCTCTCAGTGGCCCTCATCCTTACCTTGGCGAACTGGTCGTCGTATGGCATCTCGAACGCAGAAGTGACCGAAGAGCCAGGCTGCGTCCTGTTGACTTCCTTGCAAATCCACTTCAGCCACTCTTCCATGTTCCTCGACTTCCGGTTGTTGGCTGCCCTCACCAGCCTGCTCATGTGAACCCCTCGGTGAAGCCTGGTGGAGGTCTGAATGGTGAGCGTGACCGGCATGCTCAGTCCCCCGTCCCTGTAGAGAACCCTGAGGTCCGCAACCCCCGCTTCCACTGCTATCTGGGCAGGCTCCTTCTGGACGTCGGCTGTGGCATCGATGTACGAGACGCTCTGAGAGGTTTCTTCCTCTCTGCTGACCAAGTTGACCCGCTGCCAAGTTTCTTACTTTAAGAGTTTTCCCCGCTCCGAGGCCTTTCGCAGAGGGTCGGGCACCTCTGCCAGGCGAAACGAGTCAGTCCTCGACGCGCATCCGGCGCACCTCCAGCAGTGCGTGCGGCCGTCTCCATGACAGCTCCAAGTCAGATTCAGCGGCACACCAAGCGCCACCGCTGTCCGTATCACCTCGGGCTTGGTCTTGGACCCCAGGGGTCTGAGCAACCTTGTCCGTCTTTCAGCCAGTGTGCTGGAGGCGGCCCAAAGGGCACGCTCCAGGCTGGCGAAGAACTCCCTTCCGGCGTCGCGGAAGACGCTGACGTCGTCCTTGTTGTGGCCGCCGATGATGTAGTCTGCCCCGACCTCCTCCGCGTATCCAGCTGCGATGGAGTAGAAGATGCTGTTGCGCAGGGGGATGTAGGTGGGGGGAAGGCCTTCGAACTTGGCTCCTCTGATGTCTGCGGCCTCTTTCATGTCCGGGAGCCTGACGAATCTGTGCTGCTTGACTCCCGCCGACCGCGCCACAGCCCTGGCAGCCCTGAGCTCGCTTGAAGCGACGCCGTGGAACTCGAAGGTCAGCGCCCTCGCGCTGTACCCTTCCTCCTTCGCCATGTACAGGCAGGTCGCCGAGTCGATTCCTCCCGAGAGGAGGACTATCGCTTCCTTCGTCTGGCTCCCGCCCCGGAGCTGTGCAGTTGCGCCAGCAGATGGCTTCCCTTGTTCAGCCCTTCGTACACGTAGACGCCGACAGCGGACGCGTTCGGCGGCATCCTGGGCGATATCCTGTTCAACACCTCTCGCGCGAGGTTCTCGACCGTGGCCTCACCGTCGAGCAGCACGGTTGTAGCCTTCGGTGCCTTGATGACGAACTTGCCGTGCACCGTGTCGAAGCTGAGCGTCACGCTCTTTCCGTCGTCCTTGGAGACGTACTTCTCGCTGATGAACAGCTTGTGGTCCAAGCTCCTTATCGCGTCCCTGATGATGTCCTTCGCCTCCCCGAAGTCGACGACCATGCCCTCGATCGGAGTCCCTATGATCTCTACGAGAGCGGACGAGGTATGGCCGTGCATCACAGAGCACTTCTGGGTGTGAGGAAGAATATGCGCGTAGTCGAAGTTGAAGGAGGGGTCATCAAGGAAGATTGTCTGCCGCCTCTCCCCGACCGACGAGCCGACCTCCACCACCCTGACGCCCGCGTCCGCCCTGTCGCTCCTCTCGGAAGAAACCTTGACCAGAACCACTCTCTTGCCTGCCTTGCCAAGCCGTGCGATTTCTGCCCCCTTCAACTCCCTGTCAACGAAGAAGAAGGTCCCGTTTGCCTCGAAGTCGGCCGTCAGTGACGTCGATGGAACCTTGACGTTCTCCTTGAAGCCGATGCCTAGCGAGTCGAGTATCTCGGCAATCGCGAGCCTCAGGCTCGTGCTGTAGGTACCAGACTTGCCTCTGTAGACACGACTGTACCCACCCGTCCCAAGCTCCTTCAGCCGCGGTGCGAGCTTTTCGAGGAGCGTCTCTTCCATGCCAAGTGACGGTCGCCAAGGGTTTCGTTTATAGTATTTTCCTGCTCCGCGAGGGTGGGATGGAAATGGTGCGGCGTGCGGGATTCTGACCTACGAGATTCTATCCACAAGGTCTGAAATATCGCTATTTATCCGGCGCAGAAGTTCGATCGAGTTGTATCGTATGGTGACAGTGCCATGAGGCAGGGGGCTTCTCACTGGGCCAGTCCTCTTCACAACAGTGGAAATGAAATTCGAATCCTTCAGAGAGGTCACCGTCTTCCAGTAGTTTCTGCACTGCGCTTCGTTATCTTGCAAATGAATCATCATTCTCACTTTGATTCGTTTCTCATCGACACCCTTTGCTCGAAGGTACCTCATGAAAACCGAAATCATCCTTGGATCGGAATTCACAAATTCGACACGACGGTCTCTTTCTCTCTTGCTGCCTTCGCACCAATAAAGGAGTGTACCCGCGAAGCTGAGGTGTACTCGGACTCACGTTAAGTCTCGATTTAAGCGCCTACCACTCCTGCATGTAAAAAGGACTGAATTTGATTTATACCCGTTTCATCTAGTCCAGCGTGCAAAATGCGGCCGTGATCTAGTGGTTAGGATAGAGGCTTCCCAAAGACATGACCTGTCGGGGATGCCTTTTGCCCGGGTCCGAATCCCGGCGGCCGCACCCACTCTGAAAGGGCCTCCTCATCACTTTGGAAGCGACTTCAAAGCTTCCACTGCCTCAGCGATGTGTCGCCGAGGGTTCAGCTGAGACGAGAAGACGCGCCTGACAACTCCCTCCTTGTCTATAATGAAAGTCGCCCTTCCGGGGATGAGCCCTAGAGACGACTGGACGCCGTAAAGTCCCCTTACCCTGCCCTCCTCGTCCGCAAGCAGCGGGAACTTCGCGCCGCACTCGCCGGCGAACTCCCTATGGCTCTCGATGTCGTCCGAGCTGACTCCTATCACCTCGGCTCCCAGCTCCTGGAGCACTCCGTAGTTCTCGCCGAACGACCTCGTCTCCGCTGTGCAACCGCGAGTGAAATCCTTTGGATAGAAGTAGAGCACGACGTTCTTTGCGCCAATAAACTCGTGCAGTGCCACCCTCCTCCCGTCCTGCGCCTCAAGCTCGAAGTCTGGCGCCTTGTCTCCCGGCTTCAGCATCTGTCCCACCCTACGTCCCCTCGATTATCTTCCGCAGCGAGAGCGAACCATTCCTAATGTCAAGGTCGTAGACTTCGTTGACGTCCAGCCTCATGCCGAACATGTCGTACTCAGTCTCAGTGAGGGTCATCGTCACCTTCGCGAAACCAATCTCGCGTATCTGGGGCATCAGCCCCATCGACTGCAGCTGCGATAACATCCCCTGAAGCACCCGTCCGTCGTCGCTCGCAGGGAAGCTCTCAGCCCTCCGGACGTCCCTGACCTCCACCAGCTCGATCTGCTTTGCTGGGAGGCCTGTCGTCGGGTCGGTGACGCTGCTGATCCTGTTTACTTTGACCCTGGCCAACTAAGGCGGCCCAAAGCTAGGCCGCTATAAACGGATTCTGTGTTTGCGGTACGTTTTCAGGGACTGCTAGTTCTGTTCCTGCGGCGGGTTGGGGTTCTCTTGGCTCTGCTCTTGCCCCTGCTCCTGCCCCTCTACTTCGGCTTGCCCGGCTTCCTGCTGGCTCGCCATTATCGATTCGACCTCCTCTGGCGATATTATCCTCGCCATTGACAGGTTGACCAGGCTGTTGCTCGACGCTTCGCCGGAGACCCTTCCGATTCTGCCCCTCAGCTGCCTCCACTTCAGCTTCGTGTTCCCGCTCTTCGACGCGTAAATGATGCCGAGCACGTCCCTCGCGTTGACGAACGTGATGTCCCTGATCTTCTTGAGGTCCACCTTGTCGACCGCCTCGATGTAAATTGAGCCCTGGTCACCCTCCTTTTCCGGGAAGACCTCGGGGTCGCGGAGGTACGACTCTGGGATGAAGCTCCTGCACGTGCTGCTGATCAGGAACCTCCTGAATCCCTCGAGGTTACTCTGGACGTCAATGGCCACCATGGCTGCCCGCCTTTCCCCACGAAATTCCCGATGGGTTATAAACGCATATCTCGCCGAAGGAGGCAACCTCCTCCGTCCGCCCCTCCCGAAGTGTGGGTTCCCAACTCAAGATCTTTCTCATTGGCGTCAAGAGGGCTAATCAGGTCATTACCCACAAATCTTCCATTAGCCTCCCCGAAGATTAAAGCATGACGAAACCGAAAAAGGGGCCCAGGCCGCGGTGGGGTTGATTTGCGCTTCTTAGTCAGACTGCTTCCTCCGCACGGGAGTGGCACGAAGTTCCTAGATTCGGTCAGGGCCCTGGCCAGGTCTGTGATGGTGGAGGCGAGGAATCCAAAGTGGACCTCGTACGGGGCGCTGGAGGTGGACGTCTTCGCGAAGTCGAAGCAGGACTTCGCTCTCTTCCTGGCTGCTGTGGAGCCGGTGGCCAAACTCGAGTTCTCGAGGGACCTGAACGTGACGCAGCCCCATTTGACTAAGGAGGAGATTGTCGCAGAGGCCAGGATGTACTTCAACCGGGAGCGGTACTGGGAATGCCACGAGGTTCTCGAAGGGCTCTGGAGGAACCTCGAGGGAGAGGAGAAGCTGTACGTCCAGGGTTTGATTCTGGTCTGCGCTGCGTTCGTCCACCATCAGAAGGGCGAGGAGCAGGTCGCACTGGGCGTCCTTGGCCGGGCCAGCAAGCAGCTATCCTACGGCACTGCTTCGTATCGTGGGATTGAGGTGGAGCGTGTCAAGAGAGAGGTCGGGAGGATACTTGACTCAAAGCGGTTCAATGTGTTCAGCGTTTAACCGAAAACTGGGAGGTTCATCGGGTTCCCCTGCTCCGAGAGACGCGACTTTGATCTGAAGGCGAGGATGTTGGCAGCCAACGCAAGCAGGGATAAGGCCACCAGCGCCAACTGCGGCCCCAACGTCGACGGCAAAGCGAAGGGGGCGTCGACCGCAAGTGCCACCGCGAGCACTCCAGCCACGAGGAAGGCATAGTGCACTCCGTAGAGGCACAGCAGAGAGTCGACTAGGAGAACGATGCTCAGCCAGAACAGCCACATTAGCAGGGCGCCAAACACGCTCGAAGCCGGAGACGTGTATCCGAGATACAGTCCAAGAACCGAGTCAGCGAGGCCTAGCGCTCCGGCGGCCGCTCTTCGGGCGTTCATTTTACCATCGTCAGCTTGTAGTAGCCTGCCTCGATGTTCCTGTTCATGTTGTCCTTGACCAGGAAGATCCTGTGAATCGGCGTCCCCCCTGAGGGCTCGATGGAGTAATCCTCGGTGACCCTGAACTCGTGGGTCTCCCCGCTCTTGCAGGCGTGCGTCACCTTCTTCCCGGGCTTGACGCCGAGGCTGTACATGTAGACCTCCTTCGGGGTGGTGCACGTCAGGACCGCCCAGTCCTCGTCGTCTGGGATCGATTCGAACCCGACGCTCGGCTTCAGCCCCTCCCCGTAACGCTTGTCGTCGCAGAAGAGCCTCTTGCACTTCCTGCAGCGCCAGACGTCAACCACGCCCTGGAGGTAGTTGTCCCTGTTGACGTTCACCATCGCAGCGAAGACTATTTCATGGTCGCACTCAGTCATTTCTTCCACCTGCTCGGCCGGCGGCGAACTTCTTCTCGACCGTGGTCTCGTATACTGGTATCAGCCTCAGTATCAGCTTGTCCACCCTCATCCTTCTTTCGTTGATCTCCCTCACCATCATCTCTCTCCAAGTCCTGTAGTGGTTTGCTATCGCCAACCTCGGGTGGACAGGGATAAAGCTGCTGTTGTCTCCCGAGAGGATAACCATCCCTCTTTCGAGGAGCCTCGACAGCTCTAGGGTCTTCGGGGCCGCGGGTACCGAGCCGTCCTTCAGCACCTTGACGTAGAGCCACGCTTCGGCCTCGGTCATGTTGAGCTCCCTCACCAGCTGTCCCACGACCTCCGCATCGTCTGAAACCACGGCCCTTCCGCTCAAGCCCAGGTAGAAAAATCAATCCCTAGGCCGAACGGACTTCCTGGAAGTCCCTGCCTATATTCCCTCTACTCCATGGGGTGTGTGTTGAACAGTTTACGCTCAAAGAGGGCTGCTCGGCTCGCGTCGACCTTCGTGGTTCTCTTCCTTCTCGGCAGCAGCGCGGTCTTCGCGTACGCCACCAGAGTCCCTGCGACCGGAGTCCACAAGGCTGAAGCCTCCGCCGCGCACCCGCACCCCGCCAGCCATTCGCATGGGGGCCGCGCACCATCCGAAGATTCTGGCAACCGGACGAGCAGCACCTCGAACGAGACTGAAACATCCAAGCACAGCTCCGAGACTACCCACTCAGAGAACGACACGGAGACTTCGACCGGAGAGTCGGGCAGCCAAGAACATACCGGAAACAACGAGACCACGTCTGCCAGCGAGGAGGGTCAAAACCAATCGGGCGAGCTGCAGTTCCACTTTGTGTCCGCCGCGGCCCACCAGAGGGGCTTTGGGGAGGTGGGGGTTGAGGTCGACGGGCTGATCCTGGACATCCAGGCTCATGTCGAGCGTCTGAACGCTTCGACGCAGTACACCCTTGCGCTCTTGGTCAATGGGACCAGCCACGCGCTGGGGACGATGGTGACGAGCGAGGAAGGGGGCGGCGAGATACACGCCCAATTCAACGCGACCAAGCCCGGGACGTACCTGATTGGGGTGTCATTGCTCCTAGGAGGCGTCCTCGCCTTGAAGAGCGACCCATCGTCTCGGACGGTCGTGCTCGCCCAGAGTGCCACGAATACGTCGGAGAGTGGGAACCAGCAAGGCGAGCATGTGAACACCGTGCAGGGAAACCAGGAGCACGAGCAGCAGATAAAGAAGGCTGAAGAGAACAACAGCATACCAGCTGTCGTGCAGGTAACCGGGTTAGGTGCGACAGTGGCAGTGCTGGACTCGAAATTCAGCGTATCAGTGGGCAAGCTGGCCGGAAACGGCTTGGCAATCCAGATCACTGGGACCAACGTGACAGGACCGAGAGTCCTCCTCGTCAACCTGTCCAATTCGGCGAGCCTCACCACGAATTCGCTGCGTGTAACGCTGGACGGGAACTCGATAACGCAGGCAGCGTCGCTGACCCAGGTCCTCAATCCTTCGCCTGGCGACCCAGCGAGGTACATCGTCATCAGCACCAGCACGGGTCTCCAGCTCCTTGTCTCGATACCCCACTTCTCCACCCACACCATAGAGATACTTCCGGTCCTAGCTCAAGTGGTCAGCACCCTGCTCTCGGTCGACGGGTCCGTTTTCCTCCTTTCGCTCTTGGCAGTGTCCGCGGTCTTCGCGTCGGTCTACGCGCGGAGAACTAAGATACGCCTCTAGTGCCCGTTTTATACTCGGATATTTGGAATCGAAATGATGTCAGAGGAGACGATGGGGAGGGATGTCGGGAAGGTGCTGAACCATCCAGCGAGGAAGCGGACTGTCGAACTCCTCGGTAGCAGGGGACCTCTCTCCTGGAAGGAACTCTCGACAGAGCTCGGAGTCGCGACCGGCGCCCTCTACTACCACCTCGACGCCCTCGAGGGTCTTGTGACGAGGACGCCGGACAAGAAGTATTGCCTCACCAAGCAGGGCGGGCAGATATTCTCCTCGCTCACGTCTAACCCGGCGTCATCGCCCGAGGAACTGCTCGCCGCGGTGTCGTCGCGGAGCCGCGTCGCTGCAGCCATTGAGGGGGTCTTCGCTCCAAGGTCGCTGATGCAGAAGGCAGGCTCGCAAGCTCCCCGTTCAATCGCCGCGTCACTCGTTCTTTCCGCCGCGCTCCTGCTAGACATGGCCTACCTGAACTTCGGTGTCAGATTGTTCTACTTCCAGAGCGCGGGGCTCTACGGCGCAGTCGAGGACTACGTCGCCTCTCTAGTCATCATCTTCGTGGTAAGCTACGCCGCATCGGCGCTGATTTTCCGCGCAAGACCTGGCCCGTCTCAGCTGGCGTTTGGTTGCGTTCTCTCCTTCGTCCCCGTAGCGGCGCTCGCTTCAGCGTTCGCCCTCTTCCCGAGCTTGGGGGCCTCGAGGCCCGTTTCGACTGCACTCTTCGTCTTCTTCCAGGCTTGGAGCGCCACCATCCTCGCCGCCGGGGTCAGCGTCTCAACCGCCGTCAGGGTCGAGAAGACGCTCGTGGTGGGGCTCATCCTGCTCTACGCGACCATGGCCACTATCTTCTTGTAAACGAGCCGCCCTTCACGCCTTCGAGGTGCCGGGGGAGCTCCAGAGGAACTCGAAGTAGTCCTTCGCGAAGCTCGCAAGGCCGTGGTGGGAGGCCCAGATGGCCAGCGGGACGGACCCCTGCTCCGCCCCCCCAAGGAGCAGGACCACTTCCCTCGCGTCCGAGACGAGCCCGCCGCCGTACATCGTCTTCCTCGTCCTGAGCTCAGCGTACTTCGAAAGCTGCTCCCTCGACTTCGGGGGCACGTCCGGGGACGTGAGTATGAGTGTCTTGACGCCCTTCTCCTTCAATGCCCCGAGGAGGGGGTCCATCTGCTCGGTGAAAGGCAGGATCTGGGGCGGCAGCGCTATCAGCAGCTCGGACCTGCAGTTCAGCAACAGGTTCTTCACCCTCGAGAGAATCTCGTTCGCCCCCCTCATTATCCAGATGTCGGGCTTCTCCTGCTCTCCCCTATTCACGTAGATTCCCATCAGCTCGTCCAGCGCAAGCTGCTGCTTCTCCTTTCTCTCCGTCTCCCGCCTCGACTTCAGCTCCTCCAGCGCCGTGTCTGGCGGCTTCGCCGTGTAGACTATCGGCCTGCTCTTCTGCTCCTCCACCCATCCCTTCTTGTGGAGCGACTCGAGGGAGTCGTAGACCTTCGAGTACGGAATCCTCGCCACCCTGCTCACGTCGCTCGCAGTCATCGTCCCTCCCCTGAGCAGCGCAACGTAGGCTTTGACCTCGCTCCCAGTCAGCCCGAGCAGCTCGAGTGCGGCCTGGGCACGCTCGCTCACGCTCATGGCTTCCTCAGATCCTCAGCTCGACCTGCTTCTCCACGTAGCTCCAGAACTCTCGCTCGATCTCGTAGCTCCAGAGGGAGATCGGTATCTCCACGAACGTGACCAACGGCGCTATCGCGATGCCCTCGACGACCGCGACGCCAAGGTTCTGCAGCCACTTCCCTATCCCGAACGTGACGCGGAAGTTGGCCGGCCCACCCGCGACAGTGATAGTGAACGCCCTGTCCGCTGCCAGCAGCTCCCTCAGCGCCCCGCCCTTCCTCGCTTGGACCACCCAGCCCTCGTCTTTCCTGCCGCTCTGCGTCTCGTAGCCCTCCACCTGGAAGTGCTCCTCGACTGCGTCCGCGAGCAGCTCCAGGTTGCAGTTCTTGTTGAAGTAGTCCCTGAAGGCCGGCCTCATCGTTCGTCCCCTTTCGGCCGTCCCGAACTAAAAAGCGTATATCGGTCAACGGCCGGACCCTAATCTGATGACCAAGTGCGACCACAGGAATGCCGACTTCGTCGGTGAGCAGAAGACCGACGAGGGGGTCAACACCTTCCTAAAGTGCCACTCGTGCCTGAGCGTCATCGTAATCACGCCGGAGAAGAAGGTCTTCGCCATCAGCGCCCCTTCCCGAGCACGATAATTAACCTCTTACCCTCTGAGAAGTTAAAAGCCTTATATGGACAATTCGTCTACCCGTCCGAGAGTCGGACGTCAACTTGGCTCAAATCGCAGACATCAGTCTAGAACTCGGAAAGCAGGTTTCGAAGGGGAACTTCATCAGACAGACGCAGTCGATTTGCCCCGACTGCAACCGCATCCTGCCCGCACTCGTCTTTGAGCGAGACAACAAGGTCTGGATGACGAAGACGTGCCCCGAGCACGGCGAGACAGAGGAGCTCTACTTTGGCTCCTACGAAATGTACACCAAGTTTTCAAGATATTGGAAGGACGGCAAGGGTACACACGCTGCGAACGTCCCGATGGACGTCTGCTCCTGCCCTGCGAACTGCGGCTTATGCTCAAACCACCTCTCCCACACAGGCCTTTCGAACATCATAGTCACCAACAGGTGCGACCTCACCTGCTGGTACTGCTTCTTCTACGTCAAGAAGGGCCTCGAGGGAGCCTACGTCTACGAGCCGACGCTCGACCAGGTCAGGGAGATGGCCCGCTCGCTGAAGTCGGAGAGGCCGGTCGCAGGCAACTCGGTCCAGATAACAGGCGGCGAGCCGACGATGAGGGAAGACCTGCCGACGATTATCAGGATAATGAAGGAAGAGGGCGTCGACCACGTCCAGCTCAACACGAACGGGATCAACCTCGCACTCGACCCCTCGATGGCGAGGAGGCTGAAGGACGCAGGCGTGTCCAACCTCTACATGAGCTTCGACGGCACCACGCCCAGGACCAATCCGAAGAACCACTGGGAGGCGCCCTACGCTATCGACTCGTGCAGGAAGGCAGGGCTCGGCGTCGTCCTAGTCCCTACTGTCATAAGGTCGATAAACGACCACGAGCTCGGCTCCATCATAAAGTTCGGCGAGAGCAACATCGACACGGTCCACGCAGTCAACTTCCAACCCGTTTCGCTCACGGGAAGGCTGACCAAGACGGAGCGCGCGAAGTACAGGATAACGATTCCCGACTGCATCGAAAGGATTGAGGAGCAGACCAACGGCGAGATAACCTCCGACGGCTGGTTCCCCGTTCCGTCCTGCTCTCCGGTGACGAGCTTCATCGAGGCCTTCACGAAGAAGGAGCAGTACGAGCTCTCCATCCACTTCGCGTGCGGCGCAGGCACCTACGCCTTCAAGGACACAGAGAAGGGCAAGCTGGTCCAGATCACAAAGTTCGTGGACATCCCGGGCATGATAGAGTACCTGGCCGACAAGACGGACGAGATCAACTCGGGCACCAACCGCTACCTGGTGGCCGCGAAGGTCCTGACGCAGATATCGTCCTTCGTCGACAAGTCGAAGCAGCCCCACGGACTCTCGTTCGCGAAGCTGCTGACGGACGCGCTGGTGAAGCACGACTACGCCGCTGTGGGCCAGTTCCACCTAAAGTCGATGTTCCTCGGGATGATGCACTTCCAAGATAAATTCAATCAGGATGAGGAGAGACT
This sequence comes from Nitrososphaerales archaeon, assembly GCA_032906765.1. Lineage (NCBI taxonomy): Archaea > Thermoproteati > Nitrososphaerota > Nitrososphaeria > Nitrososphaerales > Nitrososphaerales archaeon. The sequence continues at coordinate 4,683 of JAJTZB010000012.1, read as the reverse complement.
TCAGCGCTGTGACATTCACTACCTGACTCCAGACTTGAGGATAATTCCGTTTTGCTCGTTCAACGTAATTCCAGAATGGTACCGTGACAGAATCCAACAGAAGTATGGAATGCCGATTGAACAGTGGGAAGCCATGACTGGGAAGAAACTCGAGGATGGGCTGTACAAGGGAACGCTCAGAAGGGGAGGTCACGCCCCCGGTTGCGGTTGCTCGGCTGGCGGCGAGATTCCAATCCAGCCAATTACTGGAACCTAAAGGTCATCTGTGGCCGGACTCAGACCTTGAACGGGTAGCCACTCCAATCGGACTATTGCCGTAGCCGGGTCATTGATTCAAGCCTAAGCCAAACGAACTCGAACACCTCAGGCAAGAGAACGCCGGATTAAAAGAACAGCTACTGAGACTAGCGAAGCTGATAACAGAGAGAGCCTAGATGCTCTCTCCCCCCTTCTTTTCCTATCAAGCAGTCCCTGACAGTCTCTCCGCAAGCTACTACCATCAGTCGGGACAAGGACTGACGACCACCAAACTTCTAAACACTCTCCGAGGATTATGCTGGCAGCCCGCAAGAAGGCCTTCCCATGCACGATTATTCCAAAAATACGGGTATTTGTCATCTGCAGAATATCTTTATATCTCAGGGAGTTTGTTAACACATGTGATGGAACAAGAACAATACGAGACGCTGCGAGACCTTCTAATCCTCCTTCTCATCAAGTCAGGCGTGAGCCATGAAGCGATAGCCAACGTAACAGGCTTAAACGTCAAGACCATACAGAATAGATTTCCGTTGAAGGGAATGACGAGGAGGCGAGAAAATGTCTGAGCACAAAGAGCTTAGACCAACTTCCGAGTCCCTCCTAAGAGCTCTTCTACGACTGGCCCTAGAGGAACAGAGAGCCAAAGACGAAGACCTTACTATCGGAGACCAAATTCTCATTCTGCAGGATGCCGGACTACCGCAAGGACAAGCCGCATCGATCCTTGGAATACCTGGTAATCAGGTCGCGTCCTACCTGCGAAGAGCTACCAACAAGAAACTTCTTGCAAGATTGGTGAAGAAACGAGTTGACTGATGAACTAAACGAGCTCAGAGACATCAAGAAGCTACTAGTTCTACTTCTGCAGGCCAACAAGGTCGACCAAGGAAACATCGCAAAGGCTCTAGGTGTAAAACAACCCGCCGTCAGTAAGATGCTAAGCCGAAAGGGGAAGAAAGATGGCGCAAAGTAACCCCAAGAATTCCAAGGACGAACAAGAGCTCGAAAACGAACCAACGAAGGTAGCTCAAATCCTATTAGCAGGCTTGCTGCTGAAAAGCGAGCCGAAACCAAGCCTTCGTAGCCTAGAAGAACTAATCAAAGTCAGACACGGCACACTTTCAAAACTCTTCCCCCAGCGCCAAGTATCGAAGTACCAACCGGGAACAAAAACTCAACCGTCAGCTCGTCAAGGTGAAGAAAGTGCCAAATAAGAAGGAAACTGACGAACATCTTCTAAGCATTGAATTCCTATTAGCGAACCTATTGCTAGATAGAGAACCGAGCATCAAACAGGTCGCAAAGATCATGGGCATAAGAGAGTCAAAACTCAGAGAGATGCTCGGCAAAGAGAAAGTCAAGTCGGGGAAGTAACTAAGTGCCTCCGGTCGAAGATATAGAATCTGTGAAGGCAAATCTTATCTCATTCTGCAAGAATGCCGAACGCCTGTCTGTCCTTGAGGCAGTGAGGAAGCCAAAACACTACAAAGAGGTTTCCAATATCACGAAGTTGAATCCCACAACTTGTTCTGAATTCCTCAAAGCTATGTCCCACCTCAACCTAGTCGAAGAGGTAGGAAAACGCAAGGGAATATACCGTCAAAGCCCTCAAGTGAGAACCCTCAACCTGAGGTCCGTCATAAAGACCACAATCTCCGAGAAGTCGAGAGGTCAGTTCTCGACGACCCCTCGGAATGTCACAGTAAGATTCTCAGACGAACTCAAGATAGAGAACCCCGGACTGCCTGAATCAGTAATCAGAGAAGCCCTCGAAATGCAAAAGCTATACCCCTACCTTTACCTATTCGAGAACTCCGTTCGGCATTTCATCATGTCAAACATGGAAGCCAAGCATGGAAGTGAATGGTGGACTACCACGGTAGCGAAGCCGATTCAGTCGAAAGCCCAGGACAGAATGCAAAAGGAAGGCAGGAATAGGTGGCACGGAAAACGAGGAGCGCATCCTATCTTCTATGTCGATATTGACGACCTAAACAAGATCATTACGGCAAACTACTCATCCTTCAAAGCCAAAATGCCAGACTTGAGAAGACCCCTTGAGTGGGTATCTCAGAGAATTGAGGAGATTGAAATCTCACGAAACGTTGTAGCCCATAACAATCCATTGTCCGAAGACGATATCAGACGATTGAAGGTCTTCTATAACGACTGGGTAAAGCAAATGCGTTGAGACCGTGACACGGCTCTTCTTAGATGAGTATCTTTTCCGCCTATTCGCCCTTGAGGACAGGATAACTGACGGTTGAACCGAGGATGACGGGGGCCGAGGTCCTGCGCGAGATGCTCGTTTTCTTCCATGGTGGCGACAGGGCAATCGTTTACGCAGATAATCTAACAGGCCAAGTATTATCCTTCTTGCGTAAGATGATTGTGATGTACTACTGAACTATCTCTTCATATTCTTCTTGATTCTCTGTTCCTATTCTTCCTGAGTGAATACCACCCAGATGTCACCATCCGAACAGCGACCGGCTCCGCTTTCGCTTAAGCGGAGCGTATTTTATCAGTTTGACATGTTGCCCTCTGGCCACCTTCTTGGCTTGAGGCGAAAAACCACTCTTAGACACCATGACGCCATTGCTCACCATCCCATGTCTTCTTTCTTGTGCGACTTTCTTCGCGAATTTCTTGACGCTTGTCGCCTGAACTGGTGAGGAAAGATTCTTGACTTCAACTGCAACCTTCCTTCCCTGTGGTGAACGCATTATGCGGTCGAATTCACCCGCGTTCGTTCGCAGGCGGCCTAGGACAATGGGGGAATAACCCCGCCTTCTCAGGAAACCAGTCGCTTTGGTCTCTCCAATAGTCCCCTTTCTATACGCCGTTTGACCTCTTCGCCGTTTCGTCTTCCTTTTCTTGGGTTCGTTTCCCCAGGACCAGATTGAACCACTCATTTCTGCTAACCTTCCGAGTGGTAGAATGTAACTTTCTTCCGCCGCTTGGATGGAACCTTAGCTTTGAATGAAACCTTGCCCCTTCTAGTCTTGAATGAGATTGTTCTCCTGACCTTCTTCTTGGCGTAGAAGCTCGCTCGTCGCATCTACCTTCGCTTTCTCGCTAGGAAGGAGATTTTCTTCCCTCTCCGTGTCCTGAACTTGACCCGTCTCATGATACTTCCACTCTCTTCGGAGATTTAAGCATTCTCCAAATCATGTTGACTTCTTTCCATAGACTAGCTCTTAACATCTATCCAAAGGTCGGTGTCCATCCAGCCACTCGCGGTAACTTTACTCGAAGTCATTAGGTTAGAAAAATAGCGAATCTGGAATTCATGAAGAAGTCCGGCCTCGAATCCTGACACTCCCTCTCTTGGTTTCAATCTGGGGTCGATACCAATCGCTGCGATTGTTTCGAGCAACTAGGGAATACAATTAGCGTGCGTTTCATAAAACGCGTAACCACTGGGTTTGTGACTGTTGATTCCTGGAGACGCAACATCGTCATTCCTAAGATTCCTTGAAATTGATTCAAACAGCTCTACGAACACACTCAAAGCCTACAAGAGCGACATCGAGCACTTCTTCCAATATCTTGGTCGGACAGAACTGTCGCTTGTAACGCCGGACGATGTGGTCGGTTACTTCTCAGCCGCCCGCGAATCGAAACACTACTCCGAGAGCACATTCAAGAGAAAGCTTGTTTCCTTAAGACGCTTCTTCGCGTACTTGGTGCAATTCGACTTCTGCGATGCGTCGCCAATGAGGGAAATTGGGCTTCGATTCAGGTCGTCGGCACCGTTACCTCGCCTGATACCTCTAGCCGATCTCAAGAGGCTCCTGGAAGCTCCAATCCTCGCACAGATGAATGCGCGCGGGCTGACTGCAGGCCGAAACAGAAGCAAGCGATTCAAAGCGCTGAGAGACAGTGCAATATTGTCACTGCTTTTTTTCACTGGGATGAGGGTCGGCGAAGTCACGAAGCTCGACATCAGGGATTTCGACTCTAGGTCGGGGTCTCTTCTAGTTCACGGCAAGGGAAGAAAGGATCGCATGTTGTACGTAAGGAATCGGCGTCTAGTTTCGAACATACATCGCTACCTAGAGCTGCGGCTTCGTCTACCAGGTGACGAACAAGCGCTATTCCTTAACAGGTTCGGACAGCGCCTCACGCCGAGGTCAATCCAAGGAGGTTTTGGTGCCTACTTGCGCATTGCAAGAGTGAAGGGTAGTTTCACCCCCCACTCCATGAGGCACACCATGGCAACGTTGCTTCTCGAGAAGGGCACTGACCTCAGAACCTTGCAGACAATACTCGGGCATTCGAGCATTCTGAGCACCCAGATATACACTCATGTGGCCGCTAGAAATGTTGAAGAGGCCCTCTGCGTACTTGGCAAGATAACCCTCCCCTGAAGTATTTGGCGAGCAAGTAATTTCGCATAACTTCGATTATCCGAAGTAC
>JAJTZB010000011.1 GCA_032906765.1 Nitrososphaerales archaeon | reverse complement strand
AAATCCAATGCCAGACTAATGGTATGCCTTCTTCGTCCAGAACTCCCGCTCGTTGTAGCATGTTGACCCCACGCCCTGGAGGGCGGGCCCGACGGGACACGACGTAAATTCACGCCTAGAAATGGGTACGGTTGACGGGTTCGTACCGCGAAGGATTCGGACCAGAGTCCTCTGACGCGATGTTTGTTAATCAAAACGGAGAGGTCTGTTCATAGACTAAGACGTAGCTGGAAATGGTTCTGTTTGACGGGTTCGTATTAAGGAAGGTTTGAACTCGACTGCGACTGCTCTGAATTTCGGAACTCCTTCAATTCACTCACTTCTTCCTGTAAATCTTGTCGTGATGCTCATAGTCTTCGAGGATAACGGTCCTTCTCTGCTCGTCAATCGAAAATAGGAGGACGAAGTTGCCGAAGTGAACCCTCCGCATACCCGCCAGTGGGAAATGCATTGGCTTGAACCTGCGCGGATCTTCCAGAACCTCTTGAATCTTCTTGGTTATGACTTCCATCTGATTTGGATTCTTTCTAGCCAGCTTCCTGAAGGCTCTATCAACGTGCTCCCTGGTTTCCAGTTCATACATTCATTTCTGACCGTATCTTTTCTTGAAGTCGCTGATGCTTCCAACTCTGATTATCGGTTCCTCCCGGATCCTCTTCAACTTCCTAAGGTACTCTGGTCTGACTCCAGATTCAAGCACCAGCTCCCTATACTGTTTTGCCATCTCGTTAATTGCCTGTGACTTGTCCTTCAAACCGTACTGAGCCTTGACGACGTTGATTACTTTGTTTGCTTGCTTGTCTATCTCGACGATCGCCTTGACCATATTAATACCATGTTAATATGAGGATATAAGGCTAATCGCCGGCCCTTCGCTATCTCGGGGAAATTCAAATCTGATGAAGTCAACTTGGAATTGATTCTGCGGGCCCGACGGGGCCCACACTCCGGGGCGTTCGGAACCCGATCTTCGCGGACTTCTCGGGTTCCATTGTAACTTATCATAGCCACAGTCGAGGTTAAAAATACCACGGTCTCCTTTTTCCCAACCGTTATTGCCATAGTCCGAGTCCGGTGGTACTTCACACCGATCGGAGCTGTAACCCCTTTCTTTCCACCCCTAGACAACATGTCTGCAGATGGTGTTACGCGTACAAACGAATCGCCGTGGTCTTTGGTATTTGTTTCCCAGACTGGGATCCCGCTCCACCGGAGCCCTTTACGGTCCATCGAAGAATCGTATCCGGCAGAAATCTCAAGCTTGAGGGCCACAGAACCAGATTCATCACGTCGCTAATCTATCGTCTCTTCAACGGGTATTTTCCCTCGAGTATCTTGTAGAATTCATCCCCGCAGAACCATGGGAAGTCTGGAACCCCCGCCACCTTTATCCTTCCATCGATGACGATGCTAGGTACGGAGCTGATAGCGTAGTGCCGCATGAGTTTTCCGTTCTTCGAGTCCCTGACATCCAGCGTCTCCATAACGCAATCCTTGCATTTGCCCACCTCGATAATCTCCGCCGCCTGCTCGCAGAGCCTGCAACCACCAGAAAATATCTGGATTCTGTGCGGCATTCCAAGATTCCCAATTGCAGACTTTAGCTTAAGGTTTCTTGCTCATCAACATCTCCCCCCTTCTCTTCCTGTACTCAGACGAGTTTCTGTTTTTCGTGCCCTATCTGACTCTCTTTTTATCCCTGGACAGAGTTCCCTACGCGGTTCTTGATTTGGTGATTTCGGCATTCTCGGGCATTGTCATTTTGGCCTCCCTGTTCCAACTTGCACACTTTCCCGCCGCGGGGTCCAAATACACCAAGACCGGCCTCGCGGGAATGACAGCCGCCTTGATTGCTGGAGCTTGCCCTTGTTACTATCTCGTGCCCCTGCTGGTCTTCGCGGGTGGGGCCGGAGGGTTCCTCGCCGTCTTAGGAGTGATGTTCTATACGTACCAAATCCCCATCAAGCTGGCTTCCCTGACTCTGCTCGTGTCAGTTGCTTTCGTCCAAGAAAGGAGCCTAAGAGCTCAATGCGCACTCGACCCAGGCCTGATTGCCAAGTAGGGCCGAGAGGATTGCCCCAACGAACTCCACTGCATGAAATATCACGGCGAAGATAGCAGATCCGTCGGGGGAAGATTACAGCTAGACTGATAATCGCCCCACTTGACTCTCGAAAACCAAGAGATCTGGCTTATCGTAGTGTCAGGCGCGCCACGCGTTGGATTCGAGCTTCAAGGCTGAGCGATGAGTTCTGCTGCGACCGAAAGAGCACCGGCGTACCCGAAGCATGGTCGAAAACACAGTCTTCAGGATCCGAGATTAACCCGTCAGGGACAAACGGACACCCGAAGCATATCATCCGTGAGGGCGAATACCCTTGACAAACGGTGAACCGGCGGCGGCTGCCGCATCCCCAGTCCATAATGATAAATCGAACACAAGCCGGTACGAGGCGGTTCATGGAACACCCTTCCAAGGAAATAATCGGAACTGAAGGGGAGGAGCTCAGGGGGAAGAAAATCATCCTGGGAATCACGGGGAGCGTGTCGGCCTACCTCGCGCCAGACATAGCCCGGAGTCTGATGAGGCATGGCGCAGACGTACACGCGGTCATGACCGCGGCCGCCCAGAAGATAATTCATCCAGACTTGATGGAGTGGGCAACGGGAAACCCCGTAGTAACTGAACTCACTGGCAAGATAGAGCATGTCGTGCACACTACCGGCGCTGGGAAGGCTGACGCTATCCTGATTGCGCCCGCGACTGCGAACACGATAGGGAAGATCGCCGCAGGAATCGACGACTCCCCGGTCACGTCGTACGTCTCCTCTGCCCTTGGGGCCGGGATTCCAATCCTGATTGCGCCAGCGATGCACGACACAATGATGCGTCACCCCATCATACAGGAGAACCTCAAGAAGCTCGAGAGGGTGGGCGTAGTCATCATCCCTCCGACAATCGATGAAGGGAAGGCGAAACTCGCAAGTGTCGAGGAAATACTTTCCTCATTGATACTAACTGTTTCGAACAAAGATATGCGCAGCATGAAGGTTCTGATAACCGGTGGGCCGACTGCCGAGCAGATCGACCCGGTCAGAGTCCTGACGAACAGGAGTTCGGGGAAGATGGCGGTCGCCCTGGCGTCTGCGGCGGAGAGGAGAGGGGCGAGTGTCACGCTTGTCTACGGTCCTGGCTCTGCCGAACCTCCGATTGGGGTGAAGGTGCTCGCAGTGAATACAGCCGAACAAATGTACAAGCAGGTCATCTCGCAACTGTCGCATTCAAAGTACCACTTGATGCTGGCCGCGGCCGCCGTATCAGACTACAGGCCGGTCAAAATCCTCAACACCAAGATAGAATCTTCGAAGAGCCAAACGCTCACGCTGGAACTGGCCAGGACACCCAAGATAATCGACCAAGCGAAGAGAGTGAGTCCTTCGACCTTCTTGGTGATATTCAAGGCGGAGCATAACCTTCCCAGGGCCGAGCTGCTTGGTAGGGCAAGGCAGAGACTCAGAGAATCGGGCGCTGACATGGTCGTGGTGAACGACGTCGGCAGGGAGGGGATTGGCTTTGGAGCGGATGAGAACGAAGTGACCGTGGTCTCGTCAGGGGGCGAGACAACGCACCTCTCCAGAGCTCCGAAGAGGAGGATTGCAGACGGCATTCTCAGCCTGGCAGTTAGGGAGCTCCGCAGCGAGTGAAAGGCGGCCGTTTGCGAGTAGCTGCGGTCCAGCTCGACTGCAGCGGGTCGAAGTCAGAAGTTGTGAGACGGGCATTACGGATGACGCGACAAGCCGCCGACAAGGCAGAGGTCATCTGTTTGCCTGAGCACTGGGTTCCCGATGCCATCAACAACATCGAGAAGGTGGTCGAGGCGCTCGCTCAGATAGCGACAGATACAGGGGCGTACATCATCTCTGGCGGGGAATTCACGAGGAGAGAGAGCGCAACCATGGTAGAGAGCGTCTTGCTTGGGCCGAAAGGAGAGGTCGGAAGACAGCAGAAGACTCACCTTTTCGGCAGAGAGAAGAGGAGGGCAATCCCGGGGAACGCGCTTTTCACCTTCGACGCGAGTGGAGTGAAGGTAGGAATCACCATCTGTCATGACTTGGTTTACCCTGAGGTCTCCAGGATTCTTGCCCTAAATGGAACCGAAGTACTCTTCGCCCCGGCCAGGATATCCTCCGCCGGCTTGAAGCCCTGGAAACTGTATGTCAAGGTGAGGGCACTCGAGAACAGAGTCCCGGTTGTCAGCCCCAACGTCCTACAAGCTCCTAAGTTTCAGGGAGGGAGCCTGATCGTTGGATTCACGGTCGGAGAGAAGGACAGGATAGTGTATCCAAAGGTACTCGCCAGCTCCGGTCCTCGATCCCAAATCCTAGTGGCCAACCTTGACCTAGCAACAATCAGGCGTCATAGGGAGGAAAGGCTGCGCGCCAGACGCCCGGAAATCTACTCCGACCTCCTGAAATGACTCGCAGGACAAAAAGGATGCCGCGGGTCGGATTTCATTCGTCGTCAACCGGTAACGTAACAGAACCGGGTTGACGCGTATCAAAGTTTATCGCTTGGAATTCTTCAGACAAGTAAGCAAAGAGGATTAGCGTTGCTGGTACATAAGGTCTGCAAGTCACAACTCATTACAATCAATGGCGACTCGATATTTTGCGACCTGTGTAACACTCGTGTTAAGTCAGACGAAGTTGAAGAAGTTGATGACAGTCCGAGCCCATTCTCTGGCTAGATGCCAAGTCATAACGCGGGGGCAGGACTCCGACCTAGCATGTTGGGTGGAATTTCAGCCTCGATTTACTGGTAAATCATCGGCAAGGAGAGACCAAGTGCGGGCCCGGAGGGATTCGACCCCTCGCTACCTTTGTGTTAGTGAGATTTGTCGAAACTTGCACCCAGGCAGCTGCCTATTGCGAAACTGTCGAACGCCTATTCGCCAGTTCATGAACTCGTCATAGATACGGGACAACAGAAAAGGCGGTTTCGCTTGCTCACACGAAAGGAGGACTGCGGCCAACACGTGGCGAACGTGATCCCCCCTCTTCTGGCACATTAACCCCCGTTTTCGGTGCTAGTTTGGCCTGGTACTCGTTTGGGAATTTCTGGCACATGCCACCGGGCACTGTTACTCTTCGGGGAATCCATGTCCGATGTTTCTCCATCATGGCCCGACAACCTAACAGAACCCAAAGGAGCTACTTACAAATACACCGAGGTCAACCATACGTCACAGACATGAGGATTGAAGACGGGGATTGGCTCGTCAAGGATTTCAAGAGTTCGCCAAGCGAAGGCGCGCCAAGTCCGAGTTGTCCATACTGCGATTCACCTGCATTCCTCAAGATGAGCAATGGAAGGATAGTTCCAGGGAAGATAATCGTGAAGTACTACTGCTCGTTCGACAATTCTCATGACTTCGAGCTGTCTTTCACTGATACCCTGAAGGCGAGAAGACTAGTGGAACAGCAACGGAAGTTGTCAGAAATGCCATGGAAGCACCCAATGACCGAAGAGGAGGAAAAGGAAGCCCAGGAGTATGAGAAGGAACTCCTAGAGAGTTTTGAGAAGCTCCCAGATCGCACGTATCATGCAGGTAAGAAAAGAGGAAAGCGGGAACGGAAAGGAGCCCGGCGGAGGAGGAAACGAGATTGAATCAGACGAGTCTCATTACATTGCGGCTCTGACAAGACTGGCCCGAGAATGATCGTCAAGACCAGCTTGTCCCTCTCCTGGAAGCCCGGCCTGAGACTGATCGTCCGAATCCTCCTGAGCAGCGCCCTGCCGTCCAGCTCCACCAGCAACTGTTCGCCTTCCTTCCTGTTTTTCGCGACCCTCCCGAGGAGTTCGCGCTGCCCGTCGTCCTTCGCCCAGAGCTCGATCAGGACGTGCTCGTCGTCAACCCAGACGCTGGTGAATTCCATTCGAGGAATCTCGACCATCTCGATGGAAAGGTTGCGGATCAGGGGCCTCTCGGGCACAGCGATTCGGATCGGGAACCGAGATTTAACCAGTGGTGCCTGCTTGCGGCGGTTGGCGAAGAGGGAGACGCCCTTGTGAAACTATCGCGGTCCATGTCTTCCTTATAGCAAGGACTTGGTTCTGCGTCAACGTGCAAGGTAAGACGAAGTGGCCTGCCCGAATTAATGACTACGTAAGCAAGACAGTTTTTATCGAAACTAAACGTGGAAAGAAGTTTTGCGGAAGGATTGACGACTATGAGCTGGGGGTCATAGTCCTGTGGGATGCGGTGCGATTCAAGCCCAAGCGCAAGAAGTGGATTCCTGTTAGGGCTTTGGGATTCGAAACCGATATGGTTGATCTGCACTACCAAGAGATAAGGAGAATGGCGGTTCGAGAGGCTGGAGAACCCAGGCTATTATACGAATGGAAGAGAAAGAAAATGGGTCGAAAGGAATTTTTCGCCACAATGAATTCTTGACGAAACTATAACTTGCCTCCCGTTTATGTATGCCAAATGATGGAAGCGCCCCAGCGCCTGCCTTACGGTCTCTCGGCCCACCAAGTGCGATTGCTGGGAGGAAAGGGTGTCTCCACTACTCAGAGGAGGATACAGACGATGACGGAACGGCGAGGTGGACTGAAGACCGGAATGCCAGAGATGATCAAAGCTGGTGGCCAACTCACCAAAGCCATGGCGGAGTCGTTAATGCTGAGCGTAATCATCGCGACGAGGAGAATTCTTGATCTGCCGGGGCCCCACACCTCATATCCAGAGACCAGAGCACAACTGATTGAATATCTCAGGTTGAAGCAACTCGGGCGCTCTACGCTTGACCAGTTGCTAGCGTTCGAAGCGCGAACCAATTATCATTATTGGGCAGCCTACAAGAGAATTCTAAGAATTGCGAATCTGGACTTCAAGAGCAGAGTTAGGGAAAGGTTCGTTCGCGAGCTTGTTTCGATTCCGAGGGCCAGGGCAAGAGGATATTCACCTGCCAATGCCGCAATCAACTATCTGCACCAAAGACGACTTGCCATATGCGCCAACATTAACTCGCAGGTTGGATTACTCAATATTGAGGGCCTGATCCACGTCAGCTCTCGGAGTAAAGGGCTGGGTCTTCTGCTCGATCTCTCAGATCAATTCAAGCTCGCTGACAGAGAGAGGTTTCTCGAGCGGTGCTTGAAGTTCGAGGTTAAACGAGAGGATTTCGTTAGCAAGCTTGGACGACAGCACGTCAGGTATTATTATCCGAGCGTGGACATGGTAAGACAGCTGGAGGAGATCGGACGTTCTGCCGATGAGCAGATGCTATTTTACGAAGGCCGAGAGATGAGCGTGCTTGAAGCATATAGGAAATACACTTCATCGATGAATCAGGTCTTAACTTCGGGCAACGTCGCGGAGTTCGAACCACTCGTATATGGGGCGAAGGCCGACCTAGATTTCGTCAAGACAGCAACGAATTCGATGGTGCGCACTACTCTCATTCCGTAGTCTGCCAAGAAAAGTGCATTCTCCGCTTGGTTATAGACAACTAAATAAGGTTGAGTCTGACGACCGTAATACCACGAAAGAAATGATGCACGCAGATGGGCAAACTGCCGCCAGGTTCATGGATTGAGGGGCCACCCTGTTCTTTGAGGAAAGACAAACTTGTCTGAGCCTGCGTACATCCTCGATTCAACTGCCTTCTACGCGGGCATCCCGTACCAGGGCAGCGGCCGCTACTACACCACGTATCTCGTCCTGCAGGAAGTCAAGCACCACAACGTCGGCTCTTCCCTGATTCATACCAGGGTGCAGGTGACCGAGCCGTCGGCAGAGTCGGTCAGCCGCGTCAGGTCAATCTCATCAAAGACTGGAGACTTCGGCGCCCTCTCGGATACCGACGTGTCCCTGCTGGCCCTCGCGCTGGACCTCTCGAGGACCGACGGCAACGTCCACCTCGTCTCGGATGATTTCGCAGTGAGGAACGTGGCCGAGGTCCTGTCCATCCCATTGTCGGAGACCACGCTGAAGGGAGGGGAATGGAAGAACATCACCTGGAGGCTTTTCTGTAAAGGGTGCGGCAAGCAGTACACGAACCCGAAGCTCACCGAGTGCCCGGTTTGCGGCACCAAGCTGGTCAGGAAAGCTATCAACACGTAATCGGCGCAAGGAGGCAGGTAAAGACGGCGCTACTAACTTAGTAGCAAAAAACTACTACACTTATAAGCACAATATTACGTATGTTATGACGTGAGTCTAGGAATTGAGTAAACAAAGGTCATCCGTGCTTCAGGTATCTGATAGGTGTCCCAACTGCGGCAAGAGGACGTTGGTTGAGGATTCTACCAGCGGCGAGCTCTCTTGCAGCAACTGCGGTTTCGTCGTCAGCGCAAAGTCGATTGACCTCGGCCCGGAGTGGAGGTCCTTCGCCGACGACGCAGAGAACAAGGCCAGGACCGGCGCCCCGACGTCGATAACGCGACGGGACATGGGGCTCTCCACGGTCGTGGGCAGGTCTAACAGAGACGCCTCGGGCAGGGCGTTAGCGTCTCCTATGCGGACCACCATCGACAGGCTCCGCAAGTGGGACAACCGCTCCCCCGCGATGGGCTCCATGGAGCGGAACCTCGGGCTGGCCATGACCGAGCTCGAGAAGATCGGCGACAAGCTTGTCGTGTCCCAGGCCGTCAAGGAGAAGGCCGCGTACATCTACAGGAAGGCGCTTGAACACGGGTTGCTGAGAGGACGCTCGATAAACGGCATCGCCGCAGCCTCGCTCTACGCCGCATTCAGGGACACGGAGACGCCCCGGACGATCAAGGATATAGCGGCTGTGAGCAACCTGAACAAGAAGGACATCGCCAGGGACTACAGGATACTGCTCCATGAGATGAACCTGAGCATGCCTGTCGCAGACGCGGCGAAGAACGTCACCAGGATTGCCTCAAGGGTCGGGATGTCAGAGAAGACAATCAGAAAGGCGATAGAGATTGTCAGGATGACCGAGCAGAGGGAGATCTCCGCGGGCAAGGCGCCGATGGGCCTTGCAGCGAGCTCACTCTACCTTGCGGGCGTGCTCGAAGGCGACGTGAAGACCCAGAAGGAAATCGCAGACGCGGCCGGCGTAACCGAGGTCACGGTCAGGAACAGGTACAAGGGACTGAGGGCAGACCTCGGAGCAGAGCTGGGTCTCGAAGAGGCTCCGCCGAAGATCGTAGCGCGCTAGTACTACGTCAGCCTTTCTCAGGTGCTCCTGTAGGACTGTCTCCGCTTACGCGTGATTTAGGCAAAGATGGACCGGGGGGGAATTGAACCCCCGACCTTGGGACCCGAACGGGTTCTCCCGCGTGCGAGGCGGGCGTTCGTACCGCTGAACTACCGGCCCTACGCATTTCTCTCTTCTAGGTGTATTTAACGGGATTTTCCGCCTTCCAATACTTAATTACGACAAACCGTCCTTCGTAACCATGTTGTCAGAAAGACTGTTCACAAGATTTTCGAAGACTACCACCCCACCGAGAATCGACGAGATACCCGACGGGGGATTCTGCCTCTCCTCCTTCGTAATTCTCACCAAGACCAGCAGGCCGAACGAGATCCTCCTCGGAAAGCTGAACGTCGACGGGCCGTGGGAGCGGATTGGCGGCCTCGACAGGGAAAGAGCTGAACGCAACAGAAGCGGCTGGATTCTCCCGGCGTCACAGCTGCTGTACGGCGAGTCTCCGCAGAACGCGGCAGAGAGAATTCTCGACGAGCAGCTGGGCATCACAGACCAGAAACTCGAGGGGCCATGGGTCTTCTCCGAGGTTTACGGGCCAAAGAACCACTGGGACTTGGAGTTCCTGTTTTCGGGTGAAAGAGCGGAGGTGAGGTCCCACGCCGCGTGGAAAGAGCTGAGGTTCGTGGACACCACGAATCTGCGCAGGGAGGATTTCGCCCGGTCGCACGAAGACATCCTCGCCCACCTAGGGAAGTGGAGGGGCTAGCGCCTCTCGTGGAGACGGAACCCTTTTTGAGCGGGAACTGACGGACGAAATCAAGAAAATGCGCCACATCGACCTCGACGACAGACTCTTCTGGCTGGCCCAGGAGAAAGAAATCAAGAGCGGCGAGACGACGGACGAGTACTTCCTCCACACGAAGGAGGTCCTGGGCAGGAATCGCATCGACTCCAGGGTTGTCATGGAGGTCTACGCCAGGGACGTCCCATACCAGCAGAACTGGGGAGTCGTGAGCGGCGTCTACGAGGCTGCGAAGCTACTCGAGGGGCTGCCCGTCAACGTCTGGGCGTTCGACGAGGGGTCTGTCTTCCTTGCCGACACATCGACTGCTCTCTACGAACCCCTGATGGTCATCGAAGGGAGGTACTCTGACTTCACTGAGTACGAGACTCCACTGCTCGGCCTCCTCGCCTCGTCGACAAGTGTCTCCACGCGGGCGGCCAGGTTCAGGATGGCGGCGGGAAACAAGTTACTTCTTAGTTTCGGCACGAGAAGAGTCCACCCCGCCCTCGTCGCTCTCGTCGAGCGCGCCTGCTATCTGGCCGGGTTCGACGGAGTATCCAACGTCCTCGGGGCGAAGCTGCTGAAAATCACCCCCTCTGGAACCATGCCGCACGCCCTCATCCAGATCCTGGGAGACCAAGAGCGCGCCTGGCGGCTCTTCGACAGGACAATCGCGAGGAGCGTCCCTCGGGTCGCGCTTGTCGATACGTTCTGGGACGAGAAAGCGGAGTCCATCAAGGCGTTCGAGGTGCTCGGGTCAAGGCTCTGGGGAGTGAGACTCGACACCCCCGCCTCCCGTCGGGGCGACTTCCGGAAAATCATAGAAGAGGTGAGGTGGGAGCTAGACATCAGGGGAGGAAAGAAGGTGAAGCTAATCGCCTCGGGCAGGCTCGACGAAGACTCTGTGAGGCAACTCAGGGACCTCGTTGATGGTTTCGGAGTGGGGACGGCCGTCGCTTATCCTCCGGTGATAGACCTCAGCGCAAAGATTGTCGAGGTCGTTGGTCGAGGTCGGAGGGAGTTCAGGGCGAAGAGGGGAGGGCTGGGAGGAAGGAAGGCGGTCTACAGGTCGAACGGGTTCAAAGACTCAGTCGCACTCGAAGGCTCACCCAAGCCGAGGGGCTCGTCGGCCCTGCTGAAGCCGCTGCTCGAGGACGGGAAGATTGTGCGGAGGTACGAGGGGATAGAGGGCATACGGTCCCGCCTCGCAGGCTCTCTCCGAGGTCTGGAGTCTTCACAGCCGTCGCTGACCTGGAGGTAGCCGGTTTGGGAATGGCTGCGCTCGTCGTCGTGGACGTGCAACGAGACTTCTGTCCGGGTGGTGCGCTCGGGGTGAAGGGGGGCGACGACGTCGTCAAATCCCTGAACCGCGTGATCTCCGCCTTCCACGACGCCGGACTCCCAGTCTTCCTCACCAGAGACTGGCATCCGGCGAACCACTGTTCGTTCATCGAACAGGGTGGCACTTGGGCACCCCACTGCGTGGCAGGGACGCCCGGAGCCGAGTTCCATCCAGACCTCGTCGTCCCTAAGGGGTCGGTTGTGGTCAGCAAGGCGACGGCGCCAGACTCGGAGGCATACTCTGGCTTCCAAGGGACGGACCTCGAGGCGGAGCTCAGGCGGCTCGGCGTGACGGACCTTATCATCGGAGGCCTGGCGACCGACTACTGCGTCAAGCAGACGTGTCTGGACGGGCTCGCGAGGGGGTTCAAGGTCGAAGTGATGACTGACTGCGTCAGGGGAGTGAACCTGCGGCCTGGAGACTCGGCGTCGGCCCTGAGGTCGATGACTGCGAAAGGTGCAACCCTGACTACCGCTGGGGAGGTGGTGAAGAGATGCCGGCGCGCAGCAATGGTGTCATCATCCCGACCGTAATGGCCAGTCCAGGTCGCCCGTCGTAGCACGCTACGCGCCAGACCCACGCTTCAGCGGGTTTTCGCTATTTATTCATTCTGGACAACCGAAGATACTCATCACGCTTTTTAGTCTGAGAACGTCCCTCGCCCCGGGACTTGGCCGAAGAGAACGAGTTCGAGAGCTGGTACCAGGCTGTCGCCGCGGACCCGGAGTACTACACCAACTCCGAGGAGGGGCAGAAGGAACTTGCCGACATGATCAGAAAGGAGTCGGAGAGACTCCTGGAGCAGATAGGCAAGACGGTCAAGCGGACAAAGGAGATCATCTGGCTCTCACGCTTCTGCAGCGAGTGCCAGTACTTCAGGAGGGATGGGTCGAAGACGCGCTGCGACCGCTGGTCTGTCCGCATAGTGAAGCCTTTCTATGGAAGAGCCATCTGGGCCAGCTCCCCTTCCAGGACGGGCGGGGATGAGAAGGAGTTGACTGTCGAGGGAATCGACTGGGACGAAAAGTGGAAGGAGATCTCTGACAAGATAGTGGAGAGGGCAGTCAACCTAGTCAACGGCGGATACCCCTACTTCTGCTACAAGAGCAGGTAGGCTCCGGTCCCTCATCATCATGCTAATGCGCGACTCGGCCGCTGCTCACGTTAATTAACACCCGACGAAACGCGCGAGGCGTGCCGAAGTCCAGGATCTACTTCATCACAGACGTCCACGGCTCCACCAGGTGCTTCAGGAAATTCCTGAGCGCAGCCAAGTTCTACAACGCAGACATCTTGATTCTTGGCGGGGACATAACCGGGAAGGTCATGATCCCAATAGTCGAGCAGCAAGATGGGGCCTACCACTGCACGTACCAAGGCGACGAGATACGGCTGAAGAACAGGCACGAGGTAGACGACTTGATAACCAGGGCGGCGGACTCCGGCTCCTACTGCAAGGTCGTCACCCAGGAGGAGTTCGAAGAGCTCTCAGCGAACCCTGCGAAGGTGACCGCATTGTTCAAGCAGCTGATGGTCGACCGCGTCGGGGAGTGGGTCGCCCTCGCCGAGGAGCGGCTCGGCAAGACCAACGTGAAGTGTTTCATCTCTCCAGGTAATGACGACGTGTTCGAAATCGACCCGGTCCTCAGCTCCTCCTCCTACGTGGTTAACCCCGAGGAGAAGGTCGTCGACATAGACGGCCATCACGAGATGATAACCCTCGGCACCACCAACCACACGCCGTGGCACAGTCCGCGCGAGGTTGACGAGGAGGAGCTTCAGAAGAAGATTGAGAGAATGGCCGACGGCCTCCAGAACATCGGGTCGGCCCTTTTCAACATCCACGTCCCTCCAATAAGCACGCTGATAGATCAGGCGCCCCGGATAGACGAATCGCTCAAGATCGTCGTCAAGTCTGGTCAGGTGCAGATGATCTCGGCAGGCAGCTCAGCGTGCAGGGCGGCGATTGAGAAGTACCAGCCAATGCTCGGCATCCACGGCCACATTCACGAGTCCAGAGGGATAACCAAGATAGGGCGGACTATGTGCGCGAACCCCGGCAGCGAGTACGGGGAAGGAATACTGCGCGGTTTCCTCGCTGATTTGGAAGACGATAGAATCAAGTCTTACCTCCTGACCTCTGGCTGATTCAACCCGAGTCGGTAACGACCAGCTTGTCTCCCTCAGGTAACTCATACCAAGGGACCCTCTCCCCGACCCTGGCCCTGAGCTTCCAGCTCAGCGTCTTCGGCACGCCCTCGATCATCCTGACGAGTCCCTCCACCTTGGACTTCACAACCGCGACCTCTGGTGAGCTCAGACCGTAGCCTTCGACCGCATTGAGAACCTTGGAGAGGTTCATCGTGAAAGTCTTGTAGACTCCCCAGTCGTTGGAGCAGAGGCCGGCAATGTACGGACCGTTGATCATGTCGCCGTCGCCTTTGCCCACCTCGTGGTCCATGAGCAGCGACACTACATCCCTGAAGTCCTTGTCGTTTATCTGCACGATCTGGAGCTTGGTCGCGAGCAGGTCGGCCAGTGGCAGGGTGTACGGGTCGAGGCGCACTCTTTCCCTGAAGTCGAACTTGTGGCACATCTCGAACACATCAAGGAAGATGTCGACCCTCCTTTCGTTCACAAGGTCGTTGAATATCAGCCTCCTTGAGCCCATCATCGCGTTGAACCTTACTCGCGGTTCGTAGCCAATCTCCTCGAAGAACTCCCGTATGTCTCCCGACTGCTTCGAAAGTCCGATGAAGTCGAGGTCTAGGTACCTCCTCTTGAGGGCGGCGTGCTGCGTGGACGGGCACCTAATGCGCACAGCGATGCCTCCGAGGAGCCGCAGTACCACGCCCCTCTGCGCCGAAGTCTCGAAGATCCTCTTAGCCTCCTCGAGGGGTTCAGCGAGTATGCTCATCCTGCGTGCGCTCGCCGCTCACCGCTTCTTTAGAGCTTATGGTTTCCGTTCAAGCGCCGCAGCCACGCATTCGGGACTAACGTCTTATACTCGCCGACGGAAGAGCGGTGCTGGGAGTCGCTTGTCCGAATCCAGGGACGTGGTCGGCAAGATAATGTCAAGGACGGTGCGAACGGTGTCCGGAAGCGAACCAGTCAGCGTTGCCGTGGCTAAGATGGTAAAGCACGACATCGGCTCCGTAGTCGTCTTAGAAGGCGGCGCACCAGTCGGGATTATCACCGAGAGGGACATCATGAGGCAACTGACAGGCAAGTCAGCCAAGGACCTCAGCTCTCCCTCCAAGACGTTCGCCTCGAAACCACTGGTCACCGTCTCCCCCGAGACTGAGATTTGGAACGCGTTCACCATAATGCTCCGCAAGAAGATTAGACGGCTGCCCGTGGTGCAGGGGGGCAGGCTGATGGGGATAGTGACGGAGCGCGACCTCTTCAAATGGGTGGTCGGCGTGTTCTACGAGCCGAACGTGCCCGCAGACATCAAGAAGCTCATCGTGCAGAACCCCTAGCCGGACTTCAGCGTCGGCTCTACGTGCTCAATCCAGTGCCTCGCCATCTGCTCTCTCGTTGCCACCCAGACGTCGTCGAACCTTGTGGCGTATGAAAGGAAGTTCCTCAGGGCAACAATCCTGCCAGGCCTACCTATGACGCGGCAGTGGAGCCCGACAGACATCATCTTGGAGGCCTTCTGCGCCTCTTCATGCATCACGTCGAACGAGTCTTTCAGGTATGTGAAGAAGTCAGAGGAGTTGGCGAACCTGTGCATAGGGGCCTGGAAGTGGAAGTCGTTCGCGTCCGGCGTATACGGGAGCATCAGTATCCCCTTGCCTCCGCGTCTGTAGGGGAGGTCGTCGCTGTAAGAGTCCGACTCATAGATGAAGTTCCCCAGCTCCTCGACAATCCCGACCGTGTTGACGCTCGGTTCCCTGGCGTAGAACCCCACCGGCTTCTTTCCCGTGACTTGTTCTATGACCTCCACTGACTTGCTAATCATGTCCTTCTCTTGGCTGTAGGTGAACCTGTAGTGTTCCGTCCATCTGAGGCCGTGGTCGCACACCTCGTGCCCCTGGTCGACGATTGCTCTCGCCGCAGCCTTGTTCACTTCCAGGGCGGTCGCAGTCGCGAAGAACGTTGCTTTTGCCCTGTACCTCTTAAGCGTCTCCAGTATCCTCCATATCGCCACCCTTGGCCCATATTCGTAGCTGCTTTCATTCCCCACGTCCCTCACTGGCATGTCGACTGGCAGGAACTCACCCACACCCTCCACTATGCCATCGGTCGCGTGGGAGTGCTCCGAGCCCTCCTCGTAGTTGATGACCACGGATAGCGCCAGCCTGCGGTTACCTGGCCAGCGGAACTTTGGAGTTTCCTTGCCATACCCAACGAAGTCCCTCCCAGCTTCCTGCATCTTCGCGCAGTTGCGCACTCTCAGATGATAAGACTTTCTCGGAGAGAGGAACGCGCGGCTACTCTGGCGGTATTTCCTTCAGGGCCATGGAGATATCCATCCCCTTGCCCTTGTGGTAAAACCTGCTAGCAAAGTACACGACGAAGGCGACGACGAGCACGGCCAGTGCCAGCAGGACACTGTTGACGTTGGGTGCGGTGATCAAAGGATTCGTGTACGCGACGAAGCCGACGTAACCGAATCCGATTGCTGTGAGCAGCCCCACCAATGTGACGAGGGGGATTCCTGCAACCTTCTTACCGACCCAGCCCGGCGCGGTGGCGAAGAGGTCCTTCTTGACGTAGGGGAACGCCATCAACGCCAAGGCAGGCATGATGTACGAGACTCCCCAGAGTACAGTCCCCAGCGTGAAGTACGTGAAGTAGCCCAGTATCAGGTAGAGGTAGGAGAGGACCACTCCGAGCACAACTATGGCCAATATCGAAACATACGGCGTGTTGAACCTCGAGCTGACGTTCGCGAACTTGCTAGGGATCACCCTGTCGAAGGCCCAAGCGAAGAAGTACTTGCTCGGAATCCAGAAGTACGCGAAGAGGGCGCCGAGAGACCCGACGAGGTAGGTGAAGAACATGACGGAGATGAGCAGGTTGTTCGGGTACGCTGCGACTGCGAGGAAGAGCGTCTGAGTGGGTGCGTAAGGCAGTGGATATGCCGCGGAGCCGGCACCATTGGTCAGCCAGGCGTAGCCTACAGGTGTGATCCAATCATGGTTTATCGCGTTCAGAGTGAGCGTGGAGGTAATCGACCAGTAGATTACGCCGAAGATTAGCGAGAGGAATAGCGCCACAGGAATCGACCGCTTCACGTTCTTTATCTCTCCAGCGAAAGCGTTGGCGTAGTTTCCGCCGAAGAGGAACAGGAAGGCGAACGGAAGGGCCGTGACTATGGCGGCGAACCCGACGGCGTTACCGGGGAACCCAGCCTTGTTTATCGCCGTGCTCTGCAGCGCCGAATACGCGTAGCTCGAATTGAGGCTCCCGATCATCTGGTTCCAGTTGCTCGCAAACGTGGCGTTGCTCGTCGATCCGAGTATGTACCACATCAGGATCATCCCGATTATGGCGACAATCCACGTCGTGTACATGAATCCCTTGATTAGCTTGTTCCCAAAGATTGCGAATACGCCGAAGAGCAGCGTGAAGAGAGCCGCGAGCATGAAAGTTCCCCAGGAAGACCCCAGGAAGGTCCCAAGGTCTATCAGCGAGGCAGAGTTGCTTGTGAGACCAAGTGCGGTGAACGCCGAGGAGAAGGCGGTCGCGAAAGGCGAGACCTCTCCCACATAGGCCACGAAGAACACGACGAACATGTAGAGAGCCGCCCAAGCGAAACCGATGGAGGGACGGAAGATGCGGCCAACCCAGAGGTAGTCGTTTCCAGTCCTCGGCATCACTACGCCGATGGCCCAGTAGGCCAGCATCAGGAACACGAACGGAATGGCCGCCACTACGAGAGTGAGCGGCAGGCTCGCCCCGAGCGTACTGCCGTAGAACCAAGCGAACTGCTGAATCGTGAATACCAGGGCGAAGACCATCGCAGATGCGAAGAGCAAGGTGTCGACGGCGCCGAACTCCCGAACGAGACCGGTCGCGTCTCTGACGAATTGCTTCGTCTGCAAACAGCCAACGCTCCGCGCGAAGTAAATATATGAACCTAACGTGTTGGGTTATGAACAGCCAAAATTGACAGGTTTCGACGCTGGATTGTGCAAAGCTGGGCGGTCTTGATTGGATAGGCTCCACAACGCCGTGGTCACCTCAGCCCATCCGCTTGCATCCGAGGCAGGCGCCTCTATTCTGAGAATGGGGGGTAACGCTGTAGACGCCGCGGTCGCAACATCTCTGATGCTGGGGGTGGTCGAGCCAGCGTTCTCTGGAATAGGTGGGGGTGGCTTCGCCCTGATTCATCTGGCCTCGGGAGAGACAACCGCCCTTGACTACAGGGAGACGGCGCCAGCGAAGTCCTCGGCCGACATGTTCCAGCGTATCGCGGCAGACGCAAACAGCGTGGGACCTCTGGCCGTCGCCACGCCAGGAACGCTATCTGGGCACGCCCTCCTTCTGGAGCAGTTCGGCACTATGAAGTTCAGAGATGTCGCCCGACCCGCAATCGTCGCAGCAAAGTCGGGCGTCTCGGTTTCCAGCCTCTCGCAAAGGATTCTGAAGGAGAACAGAACAGGGGCGCTGGACAAGCTGAAGCGTTTCACCGAGTCCGCCCGCGTCTTCGGTGTCGACGGCCGATCGGCCCGCTTCAGTAAGCTCCCGCTTCTATCGAAGACTCTGTCGAAGTTGGCAAAAGACGGGCCAGAGGGATTCTACGGCGGGACAACATCCAAGGAAATCTCGACCTTCGTAGGGAGCCTCGGAGGAATCTTATCTGAGGACGACTTCGGTAGGTACGCTCCCAAAGTTCGCAGACCGGTGGAAGGGGAGGCTCGAGGGTTCAGGATCGTCTCGATGCCGCCGCCCAGCGCTGGCGGAACGCTGTTGATCTATGGTCTCGAAATCCTCGCCGAGCTCGGCAATCGAGCTCGTGCCAGCACGAAGGCAGGGATGTTCCGGGCGGTCATAGATATCCTGAGGTCGATGCTCGACGAGAAGCCGAGCTTTGGTGACCCAGAATTCGTCGACGCCGCCACCAGCCAGATCCTGTCTAAATCCTACGTGCAGAAGAAGGCGGAGGAGATCTGGTCTGGAACAAACCCCACCGGAGGCAATCGTTCCTCGGACGGCCCTGGCTCCACTTCGCACTTCTGCGTTATCGACTCCGCAGGCAACGTCGTCTCTGCGACGGAGACAATCGAGTGCTACTTCGGCTCGGGCGTCACCGTGCCGGGCCTGGGAGTCCTCCTGAACGACGAGATGCACGACTTCGACACGGTTCCTGGAAGGCCCAACTCCGTGGCGGCGGGGAAGAGGCCGGTCAGCAGCATGTCCCCTACAATCGTCTTCAAGGACGGGTCCCCTTTCCTCGTCATCGGCGGGGCCGGCTCTGAGCGAATCATCAGTTCCATCTTTCAGGTGACGACAAACGTCTTGGACGGGGGGATGGCCCTGGGAAGGGCGTTGGCTGCTCCGCGGATTCATCCCACTGCTGGGGGTTTGATGGTGGAAGGAGGATTTGACGAGACCACTGTCAGTGAGTTGCGAGGGCTGGTGGGCGACGTACAGGTAATGGGCAATCTGGAACTCTACTTTGGC
This sequence comes from Nitrososphaerales archaeon, assembly GCA_032906765.1. Taxonomy (NCBI): domain Archaea; kingdom Thermoproteati; phylum Nitrososphaerota; class Nitrososphaeria; order Nitrososphaerales; species Nitrososphaerales archaeon. The sequence goes on along the minus strand of JAJTZB010000011.1, from coordinate 22,280 downwards.
GGTGTCCAAGCCGTCCTGATTGATCAGGACAAGAGGATGGCAACGGGCGGGGCCGACCCCAGAAGGTTCGGGGCGGCTGTCTCCGCCTAGCGCCTTGCTACCGGAGGAGTCCCGCGCCGTTGCGGTCGAGGATTCGAGCGGCGGCCCCGTGGGCTCCCTGCTCATCCAGTACTCCATCGTCCACGAGGTCTCCAAGGGTCTCTCCGAGGGCGAGCTTCGAGAGCTTTGCCGATAGCCAGTGGAACTCGGGAGTCTCGATAGAGTCCGACCCGTAAACAATCCTTGTTGTGGGCACCACTTCAAGGACGCGCCTGAACCTCTCCTTCGACAGGGCCGGGAGGTAGGTGGGCGGGAACGGAGTTGAGAGCTCGAAGTAGACGTTCGGGAAGACGCTGCTCAACCAAGCGGCTTCGTCAGTGTACGGGAAGCCGCCGTGAATCAAGATCACGGGAGTCTTCAACACCTTCTCCTGCTTCAGGAACTTGGACAGTAGCAACGGATTACACCTCTCCGCCACAACGTCAGTATCGCCGAGTCCAGTGTGAATCTGGAGGAACGCTCGAAGTTTCGATGAGCGCTCGGCAACGTGGTTCAGTAGGAAGTCACGCAGCGGCTTCACTCTGGGGCCGAACCACTCCTTCTCCCTATTCTCTTTCCGCAGCCTAAAGGAAGTCCTGGCTTCCTGCTCGGTCGGCGTGCCTACATCGAGCCCGGTCCGGTAAGCTATCACAGACTTGAATCCAACGAAGCCGTGCTTCCTAACGGCAGACTGGATTGTCTCATCAAATGAGGTAAAGAGTTCGTCGAAGCCACCTGACTTGGCGATCAAGTCTTTAATCAGCGGTTCGATTCTGAATATTCTGTACAGCTTTGCTGGCGCATGCCTCCTGAACTCTGCGAAGGAAACGGGCTCGAGTCCGCTGTCGAGCGCCATCCTCTCAATCCCGGCGTCCCCGAACAGTAATCGAAGGTAAGAATCGTACCTCTTCGCGAGCTCGTTCCTCTTCCTAAGTACTTCATTTTCCCCGCCCGACATCTTGAAAAGCAGGGACAGGTGGTGAATCATCCTTCTGTACGCCACCGAAGCCGCAAGGTCTTCTGTGCGGAGTTCTGGATTGATGCTCATCACAGTAGGCCCGCCCGCCATGAAGAGCTTCGTCAGCGATGAGCGCGTGTGCCTTCGCTGCGGCGCAAACGAGAAACAGTGAATGTCCGTGATTGGTTGGTCGTCGAGTTCGATCCTCATCTGATGCTTGCCTCTTCTCGAGACCTGCAGAAGCCGAAGTCTGACCTTTTAAAGCAACGCCACTCCCGAGTCGTGCGTTGAAACAGAGCGCGGTTGCGAAGCGGCTCTCTCAGCACAACTCCTCAATGGTAAGCATCTCGTACGTAGACCTGTGCGGCGTGACCCGGTCGAAACCTCTCGTAGTCTCGGACGTCGAGTCGATTCTGCGGAACGGTTTCAAGACGGCGCGGGCTAACCTGGATATGAACGCAGTCACACCTCTCACGCCTGGCTCGAAACTCGACATCTCTCAGGGCGACGTCTCCGTCATCCCTGACCAGACCACACTCGTCTTCCCCGCCTACTCTCCAGGTACCGCTCGCTTCATCGGAGAGGTCCACGAGGCCGACGGCTCCACCTCTCCTCTGTGCGCGAGGAGCGTGCTCCGGAGAGTCCTCGAGGAAACTGGATCAAGGGGATACAGGGTGATGACCGGGCTCGAGAGCGAATTCCACCTCGTCCGTCACGACGGGGACAGAGTTGTCCCAGCTGACACAAGTTCGATACAGTCCCAAGCGGGATACGAACAGCACAGGGAGCTCCTCACAGACATCGTGAAGGCGTTGAGTTCGATGGAAATCAAGGTAGTCAAGGCGCACGTCGAAGGCGGGCACGGGCAGCTTGAGGTTGACCTTGCCCCTGAGCCCTGTCTCAGGGCAGGCGACGCATACGTCTACTTCAAGGACGCGGTCAAGGCAGTTTCGATGAGTCGCGGTCTGACAGCTTCGTTCATGCCCAAGATAGGCGCGGACTGGTGGGGCAGCGGCTTGCACCTGCACCTCAACCTAACCGACCCGAAGGGGAGGAACCTGTTCTCCGATTCTCGTGACCGGCGAAAGCTGGGTCTCAGCCAGTCCTGTTACCATTTCATCGGAGGCGTTCTGAAGCACACGCGAGCTCTCTGTGCCATAGGCGCGCCCACGGTGAACTCATACAAGCGGCTCCTGCCGGGGAGGTGGAACGCCGACGCCGTGACCTACGGGCCCGGAAACCGGGGGGCGGCAGTCAGGATTCCTGACGAGCGGGGCGACTCGACGCGCATAGAACTCCGCCTGACTGACAACGCGTGTAACGTCTACCTGCTGCTCGCCTGCGTCGTTGCCGCTGGAATCGAGGGGATGGAGCGGAAACTCGACCCGGGCGAGCCCCTGATGTTCGACGCCTCTCAGATGAACGACAGTGAGCGCGTCTCCCGCCACCTGAAGCTTCTCCCGAGATCCCTCGGCGAGGCCCTCTCCGAGTTGGAGAAGGACGACCTGATTCGACGGACTCTGGGCGGCACGCTGTTCGAGGAGTATGTCACGCAAAGGTCGTTCGAGGTGTCTCAGGCCGCCGACCAAGTTACGCAGTGGGAGGTCTCCCACTTCCTGGACCTCTTCTAGAGTCTCACATCATCAGAGCAAAGGCCCGCACGGGGCTGGCCGACCCGTCAACAAGCGGAAGCGGAGCGCCGACAAAGACGAAGTCCTTGTCCATGACCTTGTTCAGGTTAGTCAGGCCCTCGAACAGGGCGATCCCTTTCGGAAGCAGGATCTTGTGGGCGGGAAACGGGGCATGGTCAGGGCTGGGCGCGTCGAAACCAATAGCATTGACCTTCAGTCTGGTTATGAGCCTGCACGCTTCGTCACTGAGCTCGGGGTGCTCGAGCCACCTTCGCGTGCCTGCCTTCGCGCTGTACCCGGTGTAGAACAGTAGGACCCAACCGCTACCGACTTTCCCCTTGAGCTCCTTCTTCCGCAGTCCTGTTTCGATATCTTTCTTGGTGATTGAATAGTTGGGACGCCGACCAGTAAATTTCAGCACCACTCCCCTGCCAACATACGTGCTGAGCGGGACCTTGTCAATCGTCGGGGCGCCCTGAAGGAAATGCCCTGGCGCGTCAACGTGGGTCCCAGAATGCTCAACAAACGTCCACACACTTGAGTAGTACCCGTTGTCCCGTATGGTCGTCATCGTAGCCCTCAGAGGCATGGGATAGCCCGGGAAGACGTGCGTCCCCAGACTCTTGAACGGGACAGACAGGTCGACAATCTTCCTGAATGGAAGCTTGTCTACCAACCTGCCAGCATAGTTCTGTGAATCTTAGTAAAAGCTTTCGAACGAAGAGCGCGCGAGCGTGATGATGGTATGAAGGGCCCAGAGAGGAATGTGAGTCCACCTATGTTGGTTCAAACACCATTCGAAAGGCGCCTTACGAACCCAACTCGAAATCATCGTCGCAGGCTGGTCTAAAGGATAACGAAGGTGGTCAAACGAAGTCATCACATTCGTGGCTGCCACCGAACGTTCTATCTCTGGTTTGAGGCTAGTTTTTCGAGTCCAGATTCACGCGGAGTGAAGTGCCAACCCACTAGAATCCCGCGACTTCCCTCAACTTCCGAAGGACACCTTTTCCTTCTCTACCCAACTTTGCTGGTCACAACCGACCAAAGACTTGCAAGCATTCTTGTAGGCAATCTGGGCAATCTTCGAATCCATTGCATGGGGCGCCAGGAGGTACGAGCGGCTTCGCGACATGGATGAGCTACGGAGAGCCGATCACATGCTTCGCTGAGTTCACAGCCCTCTGTAGTTTCAGGACAACTGAAGAGATCACAACATTAAACGCGGTCAGTAGTAAGAGGTCGGGATCGAATCTAATCCCGTCGAGGATGTCGTTGCCAAATCCCCACGCCGTTCCGAAACTCCATCTCTGAAGCCATACTACTGCCAAGACATACCCGGTTCCGATTGAAAGCGCAGCCGCTATTGAGATCACCCGCAAGACCTGATTTCTGCGGCCCCGCTTGACGAATTCAAACGAGATCTCGTAGAATGACAACCCGCCTCCGAAGATGTAGAATCCCATCACTAAGTACGCAAAATCGTTCTGGATGAATGTAGTCTGGGGTTGCCACGATGCGGTGGTGAATCCTGACTTTTGGGCCAGGAAATTGACTCCGCCTAAATCGGAGGAATAAGGGACAACCACGCTGCCATTAGTCGGACCGAAGGCGAAATTGCCCGCAGTTGATATCATCAAGAGCGTTGAGTTTGAGGCTGGGACCCAAGCTTGTCCTGGGTATACCCTCTGCCAAATCCGGACGTTCCAACTCTCCCCCACGATGGGGTAACCTGGTGGGGAGACGACTAGCCGCAGTGTTGGCATCGGAAGCTGCACCCCACTGTACAGAATGAATCCAGTGAAAGATGTCAGGGTCAGCCAAAGGACAACTGCTATCGTGACGAGTAGTCTGGGATTCCTCCTTGCCCAACCTCGTACGCCCAACTCCAAGCTTGGGCTTCCAGTGACACACGTGGCACTTATCATCGTTTCTGGGCGTCACACTAGAGGATTCTCAACCCTGCTTGGTCGTACACCTGCTCTAGCTTCTTCCGAGACAGATCCACGTGGTGCTTGGCGAGCGCAGGGCGAAAGACCAAGCTGCCCCGCAATGGAGCAAGCCTGGCACTAATTCGAGGCGAGCACTCTTGGCGGAGATTGTCAGGCGGAGGCTTAACAACGAGCTCGATCAATTATTACTAATTCTACTTACATCCAAGCAAGGAGCGCGGTAAATTTCTGTCACGCACCCAACTTACTCAACTCATCGAGCCAAGATGCAAACATCCATCAACCAAGAATTCTCCTAAGAATTCCAACCACAACGCCAACGCTTACTATTACTATCTCGTTCGTAAGGGAGGGAGAATTGAAAGTATTACCTGGCCGAAGGACGGTAACGTCGCAGTCGCGCTCCAACACGCCGCAACAAGACAGGAACATCGTTCTGCGTTTCTCCATTCGTTGGATTCACATCCAAGAGGTTGCGTCGACCCGCATCTATTTGACTGAGGAGGCCGTCCTTTTGGCCACGGATGCAGAAACGTCGAGCGCTGCTGCGACGCCGTTCCATTCTTCTTCCTTGGTGTCGTCTACCGCCCGCTCAAACCTCTCCAAGCGCCTCTTCCCAGCCGCTGTTGCGGAAATCAAAGGAGGTCTAACGCCGGAATAAAGCACCAGGGCGCACAAATCTATGAGGTCCTTTGTCCTCTTGTCGTCTTGTGTCCTGCCAGGGAACGACTTGACCTTCATTTCCATCAGGAGCTGCGGCGCAGGCATCGTCACGCTGACTCCGTCCAGGTCGGTCTTGACGTAACCGGTCCCGGAGAAGACCTTTGCCAGAAGCGGCTCTTCCAGCACCTTGAACCTTGCCACCTTGAACCTCTTCGGGTCTTTCGTGTCGACGAGGACATCTAAGTACAGATTGAAGATGTCATACTGGGGCAAGCTTCTCTCCTCCTCAGGAGTCAGCTCTCGCTCCTCCCAGAGGTGGTAACGCTTCACGAACCTGAAGGACTCCGGCTCAAAGCCCATCGTCCGTATCTTCTTGATGGCCTTACCGAATGCCGAGCCCTCGAACTCCCTCGGTTTCCACTTCGGGTCAAGGTGGAACCCTAGGTCGATGTCCCTCGAACCCGGGTACTCGCGACCCGTCGTCTCTCTGAACCTCTCCTTCAGCGTAAGGTAGACCGACCAGCCGCCCATCAGACAGTATGGATCGGGAAGGACGCTCAGCATGTTCTTCAGGTAACGCCGCGAGAACTCTGTCTCTCTATCTGGATACACGGCGACCTACCTTGGTCTTGTACGTACCGACGGGAAAGGGACTAACGGAATGGAGCCGGTTGAGAGTCAGGAGCTCTGCGTACTTCTGCATCATCATATTCGCCGCTTCGACGGCCGACCCGACCTCCCTGAGCAAGTCAACTATCAACTGCGGTACCGAGACCATGCGGTAGCCGTCGATCGAGAACGAGTTGTAGAGCACCTGGTCGTCGTACCACCTCAGCCTCACATTCCCTCCGCCCACGAGGGCGCCCTCCTTTACCAGCAGCGCGTGCCACGCTTCGAAGTCGGCACCGCGGATGTAAAGCTCCGTCTTGGATGGGAAGAGATAGCGGTTGACCATGGATTCCGCCCTGTACGTAGTCAGGCCGTACTCTAAGCCTGTGTTCTTCAAGACCCTCAAGACGTCAGGGAGCATGTAGCTCTGCGACTGGTACTTGACGTGTAGGCGGCTCCACCTGGCCAGGAGTCCTTTGTGGTCGGTCACCCGGGTACCTCTGACCAGGCTGGACTTCTCGAGGTCGCGGATGATGAGGCTTACGTGTGTCTGCTCTGTCTGGGCAAGCTTGGCCAGCCTGTACCCCGTAAGGGTTCCCTCGACGTCGCAGAGCAGTATCCTATAGACCCTGTCGGTCTTTACTCCTCTGATCAGCCTATCAGAAGTGTCCGTATGTCCGTTGCCGTCTCTCTCGATTTGCATGGACCCCGCCACACTATCCCAAGTCTGTTTATTTATAAGTCTTATTATAGTATAGTAACTCAATTACCTTATAAACCAAATTATAGTATAGCATACGCATACCCTCGCGCGCGGTGAGACGGTCCCTTCAGCGGGGAAGCTTCAGTATGGCCCTGTCATTCGGCAGAGCGGCGACGAACTCCCATCCCTTCGAGATGTAGCTATCGACCTCGCCCAGCGGTATGACCTTCTGATGGTTGCCGTTGTTCGTCATCGTGCCGAGCAGCCTCCGGCGAATCACCTGTTGGAATTCTTCGTCGGAGACCTTGTCCAAGTCCATCTTCCCAATCTCTTCCTCGTTGAACCCAGCGACGATTAGCAGCTGTTCCCTGAACGCGTTCTTGATGTCCACTCTCCCGCCCGCCCTGCCGATGATTGTCAGGTTGTCGACCGCCTTCGAGTACTCCTCGAGGAGCTCCTTTTCCGTGGGTTTCATGTAGCTCCCCGAGACGCCGATCGCGTGCCCCATCAGCATCTCGGTTATGATGGGCTTGACCCCCGACATCTCCATCCTCGTCTTGAAGAACTTCCTGAACCCGTGCGCCTGTTTGAACTCGTAATTCTTGTAGCCTCCCCTCTCGCTGATGACAGTCCGCATGCCCAGGTGTCGTAGAAGTTCACCGAGCTGATTCTTCAACGTCTTCACCGACGCGACTCCCACCTTGCTCTGGTCGAACTTGCGCGCGTTGGGTTGTGTGGTGAACACGAAAGACATCCCGACGACCTTCTCACCGATCTTCTCCCTCAACTCCCTGTACTGGAGCAGGTACCGATAGCATTCGGGCGTGATGAATGTGAGGTACTCCTCGGGCTCTCCCCTGTATATGGTCACCTTGGCGAGCTTCTCCCCATCCGATTCGACTTCCTCGACGTCCCGCCATCTGAGGTAGGGGACCGAGCCGATCCTGGCCCCGGAGGAGCACAGGAAGAGGGCCAGGCACCTCATGCGCAGGTCAGCGACGTCGACAATCTTGCGGATCTCTTCCAGCGTCGGCGCCCTGTCCTGCCCGGCCCTCCTTGCGCTTGGGACGAACTCGCCGATGTAGTCCCAGTTTATGCTCGTCACGCGGTTGACTTCCAGGAAGCGCTTGAGGGAATGGCGGTATGACGAGGTCGTCGCAGGGCTGGCGTTCTTGCCTACAGCTTGGACGAACTCCCTGAACGTCTCCTCGAACTTCCTTGGATGGGCCTTGGCTTCCCTCACGACTTCGTCTGGAGTCGTCTTGAGGTGCCCCGCATATTGGCTCACCCTCATCAGATGGCCCGCCTTCGTGGCGTCGGCCAGCTTCATCGATGCCATCAACGCCTCGACGGACCTCTGGCCTTCCTCGGAATGAGGTCTCATGTCAATAAAGGCGCTTTAGGTTATAAAACGCCACGGTTTGAGCCTACATAAGAGGGCCCAGAGAGGGATTTGAACCCTCGTCGGGAGGTCTCCGCGAAGAACTCCACAGCCTCCTATGCTAACCAAGCTACACTATCTGGGCCACGCTCGGCGACTCGATTCGCGTATCGATATAAGAATTGAGAAGACATATTTCGCACGAGAACACCTGGCGGACCCTCTTGCTGGCAAACGTGCCCTTGCGGCGAGGACAACGGGCATAACCGCCCGGACATTCATCATCGGAGCATCACGGAAGTCTGTGCGTCAGTTTGGGGAGAGGCTGAATCAAGGCTGGGGCATGCTTCTAATTTCGTTCTCGGAACCATGCCGACACCCATCCTTCCTGCATTCGCATTGTTCTCCTGGCTTCATGATTAGCGTGTAGCCGTCCTGTCCTGGATGCGACAAGGCGCAGAAGAGGCAAAGCCTGGGTTTGCTCACTCTACTGGCGGACTCGGCTTCGACGCCTCGCTTCGACGAATGCGTCGTCCCGTGGATATGAGGGCTCTGTGGAGGGCTCTTTGCTCGCGGCCTCGGCATTCTCTCTCTAGGGATGCTCGCACCAGTATATTACTACCTCGTCACACTCAGTCGCAATAAGGGAGAATAACCTACAAAGGGGTAGACGGGCTGTTGGCCAAGGAGAAGGTCTCGATAGCCGTCGACAAAAAAGTTCTCGACTGGATTGATGCGCAGGTCCGCGAAGACAACTACAGGAACAGGTCTCACGCATTTGAGAAGGCAGTCAAGCTACTGATGGAGGAGAAGCTCAGTCAGTCTCGAGCCTGAACTTCAGAGAGGAGGGCAGGCTGAACATGACCTGGATGTCACTCGGTTCCAGCGACTCGAAGATTGCGTTCAAGTCGTCTCGAAGCAACAGACCGATGTACTCGCCCCACGACAGGCCCCTGGCCTTCAGGTAGATAGAATAGAACGTGAAGGCGTCGTCCGGTATCTCGACTTGAATATTCATACTAAACTACCATCAGATAGCATTTAAGCAGGCCGCTGGTCGTACCATCACGGAAGTCCGTCGGGGTTCCCTGAAAGTCGAGTTGGGCTGAGAGAAACACAATTGGTGCAATCACCTGCCTGACGCAAGCCCACTCTACCTTGTGCGCAGGAAAGGCTTTTCAATCAACAGAGCCCGATGAGGTTGTGGCGCAGGCTGGCGGGGTTGCTCAACAGGGGCCTTCGAAGCTGCCGCCCTACACCACCAAACTCCTCCTCTGGAGCTTCACAATCGGAATCGTCCCTCCCATAGTCTTAGTGGGCGCGCTCGCAGTCAAGAGCCTCTATGCCCTCGACTACGTCCACGTGATTTGTGGTGGAACTTGGACTGGGTTCGACATATACATGGGTCTGGTGATGACTAGGGTCCTGCGGTCGCTCGAGGTGCCGGCCAGAGTCGAAGTCGCCAAGAGGCTCACCCCCACGACATTCTTCATCATCCCTTCGCTTGCCGCAGTGGCGATAACTTCCGGTATCTATTTGGCCCAGTCGATGGGCAAGTTCGACCTTAGCTCGCCGTGGATAATCACCGCGGGCGTTGTGGTTCTGATACTGACAGCCCAGGGGTTCGGAGTGTTCATGCCGAACGGGGTCAGGATCTTCTTGGAGCTGGCGAAGGCCAAGCCTGACGTAGACAAGATAGCGAGACTGAACATGAGGAACATCCGTCTTGCAGGCAGCCAGGCCTTCTTCCAGGTAATCATAATCCTCATCATGGCGCACTTGGCGATATACTGATGAGGTTGCCAATGCGGATGCGTCCAGTGCAGGCACGGGTGGGGGACCGCAGGCGCGGAGGCGAAGGGGCTGATTGAATCTCAACGCTCTTCTAGCCGTACTCGCCTTCGCGGGAGCGTTCATGCTAATCTTCGGCTTCCTATACTCGGGGGCATCTCGGAGCTACGGGCGCGGGGAGCTCGATTTTGGGGGAATCCGACTGCTCCGCTGGGCATTTCTGGGCCACCTAACAATCTTCGTCCTGCTGGGGATCACCGCCTTCCTCACCTAGGGGCAGTCTTCTGGGGAGTGACTTGACGAGATTCGACATCTTGGTCGTCGACGCGCTGTACAGGGAAGAAGAGGAGGCGGTGCTGCGAGGGGACGTGCCCTACCGCACTGCGAAGTTCGGTTTCAGGAAGAGGGACGTATGGCTAGAGGCATGGATTCTTTGAGGCCCGCGATCTGGCACCTCGAGTTGATGGACGAGGTGAGCTCGACCCAGGATGCAGCCTCCCGATTGGCCGAAGGAGGTGCCCCCGAAGGTGTGGTCGTCGTGGCCAAAGCGCAGACTGCAGGAAGAGGAAGGTCGGGGCGGAGGTGGGACTCTCCGGTGGGCGGCCTTTACATGTCCCTCGTTCTGAGGCCATCAAACTCAGCTCAGCCTCAGCTGCTGTCGCTCGTTGGAGCATTTTCGGTCGTGCTCGGAATCGAGTCTGCCACCGGCCTGAAGTCGTCCGTCAGGTGGCCGAATGACGTGCTCATCAGAGGCAGAAAGGTCTCGGGAGTCTTGGCGGAAGCGAGCTATTCGGGGAAGACGCTCTCTTATGTCGTCCTGGGAATCGGCCTGAACTGCAACTCCAGGACTTCGTCGCTGGAGGGAACACAAGGGACGGCAACCTCACTTCTTGAAGAGCTCGGAAGACCCGTCGAAGTGACCAACGTCAGGGAGCGGATTCTCGATGAGTTCCGGCTAGTCTACACTAGGTGGCTTGATGGTGCGGACATCCTGAAGGACGCGGAGCGCTTTGTAGGCACCTTGGGGAAGCAAGTCGTAGCGAAGGCGAAGTCTGGGGCCGAACTCTCCTGCACAGCGCTGGAGCTGGAGAGCACTGGCGGCCTGGTGGTCTTGAATCAAGGGAAGAAGGTCGTGCTGCACGCCGAAGACCTGGAGTGGTTGAGAGAGGAGCTCTAGATGTTCGGCTGGAAGCAAGGTTTAGTTCCACAGCGATACGACCCGGCGGTGGAATCATGAAACTGGTCAACTTCGACGACGGGAACGGGGTTCGGGCTGGCGTTGTCATCGAACACAGGATTCGCGGCTTGTCTGAGTTGCCAGGTTTCTCCTCTGTGAGGAGCGTCGACGAGTTGCTTGCTTCGGGACACCTGGAAGAACTGCGTCGCGCTGTCGGATTCCTCCCCCCAAAGGGAGGCAGCAGCATCGAAAGTAGCAGGCTACTCAGCCCGATTCTCTTACCAGAGAAGATTCTATGTGCGGCAGTCAACTACGGAGGGCACGGCAAGGAGAAAGGGTCGTCCCCTCCCAAGGAGCCATACTTCTTCACCAAGTTCAGGAACTGCATCATTGGGAACGGTGACCCGATACTCATCCCGAGAGTCTCGAGCAAGGCCGACTGGGAGGTTGAACTCGCGGTCATCATAGGAAAGCGAGGGAAGTACATCAGGCGGGAGGACGCCATGGACTACATCGCTGGTTACGCAATCGCGAACGACGTCAGCTTCAGGGACAGGCAGTTCCCCGAGGGCTGGCCGTCGAAACTGAACGCTCAGGGTCAGAACTGGGTCATGGGGAAGGCCCTCGACTCCGCGTTTCCGCTCGGCCCCTGGCTGGTGACGCGGGATGAAATCGCGAATCCTCAGAACATCAGAATCTCGCTGTCGGTGAACGGGGCCGTAAGGCAAGATTCCACCACAGGCGACATGATCTTCGGGGTTGATCGCCTCGTTGAGTACCTGTCCTCTGGCATCACTCTCTCGCCAGGAGACGTCATCTCGACCGGCACGCCAGCCGGGGTGGCTGCCTACAGTGGTGCGCCCTTTCTGAAGGACGGAGACGTTGTCGAATGCCAGATCGAAGGCATCGGCAAGCTGCGGAACCCGGTGGTACAGGAAACATAGCGTCGTAGATTGGCTCTGCGTAGGCCAAGCGCCGCAGTTTCCTACTTGAGGACCCCTTTAATCTCGTCGAAGTACGGGAGCGTCCCTGGGTTTGGAGCCACCCAACTGTAAACGATGTTGCCCTTGTCGTTCAAGACGAATATGGCCCTGTTTGCAACGTTGTAGCCCTTCACTCCGCTCAGGTCGTTCCAGAGCACGCCGTAACTCTGCGTGACCTCTCTCTTGAAATCGCACAGCAGAGGAAACTGCAACCCGTTCTTCTCCGCGAACGCCTTGTTCGAGAATGGGTCGTTGACGGAAACGCCGACCACCGCCGCGTTCAGTTTCTGCAGCTCGTCGAACATGTCCCTGAAGGTGCACATCTCTGTGGTGCACGTGCCTGTGAACGCGCCTGGGAAGAATGCTAGGATTGTCTTACGGCCCTTGGTGAGCAGCTCTGAGAGCTTCCGTTCCTTCTTGTCCGCATCGTAGAGTGTGAATTCCGGAGCCCGTTCACCGACTTTTGGCGCATGTGGCATGACGTGCCGTCGCGATTCTCTATGTTTAAGATCTTCCGTGGGACGCGCCGCTCAATCGGTCACTTAATGATCGAAGTTACGGGAGACTCTTTAGGGGCTCTCTACTCGATTGAGACTCAGCCGAAAGCCCTTAGATCCTGCCGCCTACGGCAACAGCTTCTCACGCATTATCAATCGGTCAACGGACGACAATAGCACGGCGGTCGTGACCATCAGCGCCGCCGCTATCCCCAGGTCGAGCCAGATTATCGCACCCTGCAGGAGGAACAGAAGCAGGAACTCGGGGAGGACTAGGAACACCCCTATGGTTATCCCGACTGGAGAATTCATCCCGGTGGGCTTCCTCTGCATCGCGCTGAACCCTGTCATCAGGAATGTCACCAAGGCCACGTCCGCCAAACCCATCACGACCGCGAGCGCTCCAACTCCCAATGCGTACGGCGGCCCAAATGCCGAGAGGACGACGCTGATGAGCACAGCAGGCACCATGGGCAGCAGAGAGAGCATCAATGCCGCCTTGAGGTATCCCTTGAAGACGTCGCGCTGACTCATGCCTGTGGCGAGCAAGTACTCCAGCACTCCCGCGTTCTTGTCGTTGACGAAGAGCAGGTAGGTCGGCGTGGTGATAATCAGCCCGAAGATGGCGAAGAAGGGCACGAGCATCAGCCCGAAGACGGAGCCTAGGTCGAACGCCTGGCCACTGTTGGAGATGACGCTCCCTGCCCTCGCCCCCACGCCGAAGGAGACGGTGATGAATATCGCCATCCCGATGCTGATGGCGACGTAGACCACACCCATCCTTGCGCTCCTGACGAAGACCTGCCTAGAGATGTCCGTCTCCTATCTACCTCCCCCGAACAGGTCTTCCAAAGGATTCCCGAGCTCCTTCACTTCGTATACCGTCATGCCCGCATCGACTACCCTCTTCACTATCGCTCCTACCTCCTGCGGTCCGGCTACATCCAGAACGAAGTATTCCTTCTCTCGCTTGCCTTCGGGGAACAGCACCGCGAGGTCGCCCGAGGCCCTCAAGCCGACCCGGTAGCCTCCCGTCCTCAGCTCTTCCTTCCTACCATAGAACCCTAGCTTCCCATCCTTGATCAAGACGATGAAGTCGCCGATTTCTTGGGCCTCGTACAGGTTGTGAGACGAGTAGAGCACGAACCTGTCCTTGCTCAGGTTCAGGAGGATGTCCCTCACCTCCTTCGCGACCACAGGGTCCAGGTTCGACGTCGGCTCGTCCATCAGGTACAGCTTCCTCTCCCTGAGGAAGAGCTTGGCTATCGAGACCCTCTTCTTCTGGCCCTGGCTGAGGTCGCTCACCTTCTTGCTTGCGAGGTCTCTGAGGTCGAGACGCTCTAGTGCCTTGTCAGTGTCGCCTTCCTCGATTGCGCCGTAGAAGGCCAACGCCTTTGCAACCGTCATCTCCTCTGGCATTGCTGTGAGGTGGGAGAGGTATCCGATCTCCCTACGCACTTGGTTTGCCGCGTAGAGGTCCTGACCGTCAAGACTCACCTTCCCGGAGATGGGCCTCAGCACGCCGGCCACCGTCCTGAAGAGCGTCGTTTTTCCCGCGCCGTTCGGTCCTAGCACGACGTAGATTGCAGGCTTTGAAATCTCGAGCGAGATTGAGTGCAGTACCTCGGCGCCGTTGTATCCAGAACTGAGCCCGTCCAGCTTCAGCATCAGTGTTCAGAACTCGCCCTTCTCGTCGCTACATGAACCTTACGACCGAACCGTTCTTAAGCAGGAAACGGCTCGCCGACTCTTCCACGGATTGGACACGTGATGCCGAACCACGACACGCCTTTGCCGATGACCTTGCCGGAACTCTCCGACGACGAGAAGGCGAGGTACAGCAGGCACATAGTCATGCCCGAGGTGGGAATGGACGGTCAGCGCAAGCTCAAGGCTTCGTCAGTAGTTGTTGTCGGTGCAGGCGGACTGGGAATCCCGGCTACCGTCTACCTCTCAGCGGCGGGTGTGGGAAGGATAGGCATTGTCGACAACGACGTCGTCGAACTGTCCAACCTCCACAGGCAGTTCCTCTTCTCCGAGGCCGACGTGGGTCGGCCCAAGGCGGAGCTACTGCGGTCTCGTCTACTCTCAATCAACCCGAACGTCGACGTCCAAGTCCATCGGGAGAGGCTCGATTCCTCGAACGCGCTGAAGATTCTCGGCCCCTATGACGTTGTGATTGACGCCACCGACAACTTCCCGAGCAGGTACTTGATCAACGACGCCTGCGTCCTGTTGGGGAAGCCAGACGTGTACGCCAGTGTCTTCAGGTTCGACGGGCAGGTCTCCGTCTTCTCGACCGAGGCTGGGCCCTGCTACAGGTGCCTCTACCCCGAGCCCCCTCCACCGGAGTCGGTCCAGTCGTGCGCAGAAGCAGGGGTGCTGGGCGTGCTCACGGGCATCGTAGGCGCCGTCCAGGCAAACCAAGCAATCAACATACTGCTCGGGAAGGGAGCCTCGCTATCCGGGAGGCTGCTCTTGTTCGACAGCATGGATACATCATTCAACGAGTTGAAGATCAAGAAGAATCCCGAGTGCCTTGTCTGCGGAACCAAGCCAAGGATTACGAAGCTGATTGATTACGAGGAGTTCTGTGGAGTGAAGAGGAAGGCTGTGGAGGATAACGGTGAGATTACCCCGATTGGTCTCAAGAGCTCAATCGACAGGGGTGAGAAGCCGCTGCTGCTGGACGTGAGGGAACCCTACGAATATCAGCTGTGCCACATCGAAGGCGCCAAGCTCGTCCCACTGGGGCAGCTCCCGCTCAGGACGAAGGAACTAGACAAGAACGAGACGATCGTGGTGTACTGTCATACCGGGATCAGGAGCTCGTACGCCGTCCAGTTTCTGAAGAAGGCGGGCTACGCAAAGACGAGGAACCTGTACGGGGGAATCAAGGCGTGGGCGGAGCAGGTCGACCCGAAGATGCTCAGATACTGAGGCCAGAACGACCTCCTTTTGACCCCAAGCACCCTTCTTCTGCGACTGGCTCTCGTCTTCCTAGTCGGAGGAGGATGGGTGACCTTTGTGACCTGGGCCATGGCCAAGTCACACATTCCATATAGTGTGCCACCACACTTTTTGCAGAGACAGCTGACCTAGTGATTGTCCGAGTGACAACGTCTGCACAGCTTACGCTTATCGTGGCATCGTTCTGTGACGGAGGTATACGCGATGCCGAGCAGACGCGTGGAATAGGGTCTAGAGCGACCAACTAGCCTAAGTTCAGTCGGCAGGCTTTCAAAACCGGTATGACTTGATGACCTTGAATAAGGTGTGTCTCAGAACAAGCGGGGGAAGGGCTGGCCTGCTTGGAATGTGACATTGCTGTCGTAGGGGGCGGGGTGCTCGGAGTGACGACCGCTTACTGGCTCAGCGGGCTCTACGACTGCTCCATAGTCATCGTGGATAAGGACAGCGGGCCCGCGTTGCACACCACTCTCAGGAACACGGGAGTGGCACACAGGCCATACTACCTGGACCCTCAACGGAAGAGGATGTTCGCAATCTCAGCTGGGAGGTCGTATCGGATGTGGATGAAGCTGGCTTCGGAGTTCGGCCTGCCATGGAAGGAAGTGGGCACCCTAATGGTGGCCACGGAGGAAGAACAGGTCAGGACCCTGGAACGCTACGCGGGGTGGGCCGCGGATAACGGTATGGGAGAAGAGGAGTACGAGCTGCTCGATGCCGGCGGAGTCAGGAAGATCGAGCCAGAGGTAAGCTGCCGCGGCGCTTTCTTTTCCAAGACTGACGCCTCGACCGACTTCGCAGCGCTCACGACCGCTGTCTGGCGCCTGGCGGAGGCCAACGGTGTCAGGTTCCTCCCCTGGGCTGAGGTCGATGGGGTGGAGGGGGGGCGGCGAGGGCCGACCCTGCGGTTCAGCGACGGGCGGAGGCTGGATTGCTCGCTGATGATCAATGCAGCCGGTGGGGGGTCGCTGGACTTGGCGCACTCGATGGGACTGGCCCGACAGTACGCCAATCTGCATTTCAGGGGGGAGTACTGGGTTGTGGACGAGGCACGGGCGCCGAGGGTGAACAGGAACATCTACTCTGTGGCTAGGCACGCCGAGTTCAACTTTCTCGACCCGCACTTCATAATCCGTGCTGATGGGAGGAGGGAGGTTGGGCCTAATGCGGTCCTCGTGGCAGGGCCCGACACGTACAGGGGCATAGGGGGGCTCCGCGAACTCCTCGGGATGGTCGTCGAGAGACCAATAGTGCCCAAGTTGAGGTTGTTCAGCGATAGGGCATTCCTCTCCATGGTCTCGGATGAATGGAGGAGCTCGCTCTCCAAGGCCGCGATGTGCAGCAGGGTGAGGGCGCTGATACCTACGATGGACAAGGTGATGCTCATCCGGCGCGGCCTGGCGGGTGTGAGAAGCTCGCTGGTGGGGGATGAGGGGTTCGTTCCGGAAGCGCTCATTGTCGAGGGGGAAGCTTTCATGCACGTCCTCAACTTCAATTCTCCCGGGGCGACGGGAGCACCAGTATTCTCCGCACAATTGGTTAGGAGGCTGGAAGCTAGAGGGTGCCTCAACGGGTTCGGGGCAAAGGCGCACGCCGGGAGGTTTTGGGATTTCGAGGATAGTGGCTTGTAATGAGTGCCCATGGACTCCGCCCCTAACCTTCATCATCGGTGAAAAGCTCCACCTCTAGGAACCAAGCCACCGCGGACAAGCAGGAACCACGATTCGGAAATCCCTAGCGACATTCTCATTCCACTTTCTCACCCTCCCGCTCAATGAGCATCTACACGTAACAGCTCCGATTATTACCCGACATGTAATACCACCTCCCCAAATCTAGCAAGGCGTCGGAACGACTCCTTTGGAAAACCGAACCCGAAGCCGCCTACTGAGTGGTAATCGCAATCGGCGTGGTCTACTACCAATTTGGCAGGCCCTGGCCGCTCTTCTCACGAGCCAGTCAGCTCACCTGCCGTCATGCAAACGCTCAGCGGCCAAGGGAGCGCATCGCCTCTTTCATCACCTCGACCTTCTCCTTCAGAATGGCTATCGCTTCCTCCAACCTCTTACAGTCCTCTTCCTCCGAGGTGAGGGCCGCGTCGAGCTCTGCAATCTTGCTGGGCGCACTTTCCAGGTCTCGCATTATCTGCCCGAGCGGGACATAGTCCAACCTGCGCGGCATTCCGGCAAAGAGCTCGCGTTGCACCTGATTGATCTCGCTGAGCTTCTTATCGTCCGTTGCGGCAAGCCAAGAGACCTCCCTTGCCGCCCGCATGCTCTCATAGAGCTGATCCTGCAGTCTGACATAGGCTTCCCAGTACTTCATCCACGACTCGTTGAACGAGACGATGATCTCCGTGAGCTTCGCGTCACGTGAGCCTTTGTTTGAATCCAATGTGGTGAAAACTTGCGAAGCCCCATTAATATGGTTTGGACGCGCCCTTATTAGGGCCAAGAAACGGAAACTACCGTGAATCAGATACAGCCCGAACTATGTCAAGACAATCAATTCGCACGGCTTGGGTTTCGGGTAGGCGCGAAAGGCGCTCGGAGAACGCGTTTCCAAGCTTCCGTATTGCCTCAGATTCCAGAAGAAGGTTGACTAATTCATGAAGGCGACAATAGTCACCTACGCCGATGAGTTCGCGAAGAGAGAGATCGAGGAACTGGCGAAGGCCGCTGGCTATTCCGTTGCAGCGGTGGTCACGCAGAAGCAAGTAATCAAGTCAGCCTATGGGGTCGGGGTCGGGAAGGCAGAGGAGCTCCTCGAGCTGGTCAGTGGCAACGACTCTGACACCTTAATCATAGACGAGAGTCTCACCTCGTCCCAGGCAAACAACCTCGCCAAAGTGACACACGTCGAGGTGATCGACCGCGAAAGGCTGATCCTCAACATCTTCGCCCTGCGCGCCGTCACAACGGAGGCCAAGCTTCAGGTCCAGCTCGCTGAGCTGCGCTACGAAATGCCTCGCGCAAGAGACGCTGTGCGCTACTCCGTGAGGGGCGAGCGGGCGGGATTCTCCGGACTGGGTGAGTCTGCCGTGGATGTCAAGTTCAGAGCCCTCAAGCGCAGGATGGAGACGATCAAGAGCAAGCTAGCCAGCGCCGGGTCGAGCAGGACGGTCCAAAGGAAGGAGCGGTTGAAACTGGGCGACTCGCTAGTGTCGTTTGCAGGCTACACCAGCAGTGGGAAGACCACTCTTTTCAACAGGTTGGCATCCGAAACCAAAGAGGAGTCCCCGAAACTCTTCACAACGCTCGCCACGACGACCCGCGCAATAACAACTCCAGGTTCGAAGAGAAGGGTGATGTTATCCGACACTGTTGGGTTCATCTCGAGGCTTCCTACGTACCTCGTCGAGTCGTTCAAGTCGACTTTGGAGGAGCTCACGTACGCTGACCTCGTGCTCCTGGTCATCGACGCTAGCGAAAGTCTCGATAGCATCAGGATAAAGTTCGGGAGTTGCAAGGAAGTCCTAGGAGAACTCGGAGTTGACCCGAAGAAGACGCTTCTGATACTAAACAAGATGGATCTTGTGGCTGATCGGAGCAGCGAGGTCGCATCGGACGGTCTCTTTGAGGGATTCTCCACGCTGAGAACCTCAGCGACGCGCGGCGACGGCATGCGCCAGCTGAGAAACAGAATATTCGAACTGACGCGCGAGAGGGACTCCACGATAACAGCCAGTCGCAGGGACTAGCCGGACCCGAAAAGGGGGTCGTTCCTTTATATACTGGGGCAGCAATTTACTATTTGAAATAACTGGTTATTTCTGATTCGTGATTACAAATATCCAACAGCACAAACTTTTCGCGGCTCCTGAAGTTAGAGAGGAGTTCGGCCAAATGCCCCAGATGCGGGAAGAGCCGAATGGTGATTGATGGTTCGGGGTCGGAACTCTACTGCAGCGATTGCGGACTGGTGGTGAAGGAGAAGATTGTGGATATGGGTCCAGAATGGAGGTCTTTCTCGAGCGACGAAAAGGGCGACCGAAGCAGGACGGGAACCCCCACATCGATTGCCGTCCACGACATGGGGTTGGCCACGGTGATAGGGGGCCTCAACAAAGACGCGTCCGGCAGGTCACTATCCGGGTCCATGAAGTCCACTGTCGAGAGGCTGAGGACATGGGACCGGAGGAGCCAGGTCCACGAGTCTGCTGACAGGAACCTCCGACAGGCATTCAGCGAGCTGCGGAGATTCGCGGACAAACTTGCGGTATCAGAGGCCGTCACGGAAAAGGCGGCTTACTTCTACAGGAAGGCCCTCGAGAGGAGCTTGGTAAGGGGGAGGTCTATCACGTCTATCATGGCGGCGTCGCTCTATGCCGCTTGCAGGGATGGCGAGATCCCAAGGACCCTGAAGGACGTAGCCGCTGTGAGCAATGTCAAGGTCAAGGACCTCGCAAGGTCGTATAGGCTCCTGCACAGGGAGATGGATTTCAAAATGCCGGTGGCCGAGGCGACGAGGTGCGTATCCGGAATCGCATCTAGGGCGCAAATGTCTGAGACAACGCAAAGAAGGGCGCGCGAGATTCTACTCAGGGCCAAGGCGATGGGGATCTCAGCCGGCAAGGACCCGATGGGGCTGGCGGCTTCGGCTCTCTACGTCGCCTGTGCATTGGAAGGCGAAGAGAAGACGCAGAAAGACGTCGCAGAAGCTGCCGGGGTGACCGAGGTCACGATCAGGAACAGGTACAAGGGTCTCAGAGAGGCCCTCGGAATCTGAGATGGAAATCTATTCTGAAATCTCTTCACTAAGGACCTGATAGGCCTTGGGTCCAGACTTCTCCTGTACAACCAACACGATGTCTTCATAGCTCAAGAACGCATCGAGTATGCTCACACCGTTCCTGTAAAGTAGCTCAGTGATGAACGACGCAATTCCAGGAACTTTCTCCACGGAAGGCGAAAGGCGAATCGTGATCGTGGCGACATCCCTTCTGAGCGATGTCTCGTAACGTCCCCAAAGCGCCTCCTCCAGAAGTTTCGCATCTTCCTCTTCTGCTACTACCTTGACCGAGTTGAGCAGCTGGAAGACGTAAGGCGTGCCACTGAACTTGGACTCCAATCTCAAGACATCTTGCAGAATCTGATGAGTCTGTGCAGCCTTCCCCCCGACCGTCATTTCAACCATACCTCCCGCGAGATTGAGTTTGGAGCCCTTCAAGCTGGCAGACACCTCACCGATTTGCCCTTCACCCAAACCATCGGAGAATCTCTTGATTGCTACCACGATTGTGTCCACGTTCGCTTTCTTCCCAGCCAGTTCTTCCACTTCGGACGAAATCTTGGCTGCGAGTCCATGATAGTTAACTATCTTGAGCTTCAGCGACTCGAGCACCACATAGTTCCGCGAGATGATGGTCGACACGGCCTCGCTTACCGGCACCCCATTCCTGCGATACTGTGAGGCTGCCATTCCACGCGCCCACCAGCTCCCCTTCCGGATGTAATAAGAATAACATCGAATACAGATACCCTTATATAGTGTCATAGGTATGACAAGTTGAAATAAAATGATAACCGCAAACATGAATCCAACAACCATCATCGCATCTGTTCAGCCGAAGATGCTCAGCCAAGTAACCGAGCAACTGAGGCGCACACAAGGAATCACCTACTTCTCGCCAGTCACCGGCAGGGCCAATCTAGCGATCGAGCTGAAGGCCGCAGACCAAAAGCAGGTCTACGATCTGGTCAACAAAGTCCGATCCATTACCGGGGTCACATCGACAAGAACCTACACGCCTTTCGAAGGCTTTGCAAACGGCAAGAACGTTCAGGCAACTGACTCTCTTGCACTAGTTCTGTTGCAAGTCAACGAGAACGCGCAGAAGGTCCTCCAATCCCTAGAACAGCACCCACAAATCCGCAATGCATTCGTCATACCGGGCGAATTCGACATCCTAGCGACTGTGTACGGGAAGAACCAAGACGAGCTTCTCTCCCACGTTTCGAAGATTGCCGAAGTGCAAGGTGTGAGGTCAAGCGAGACGATGTTAGCCTACCGGCCCATCTGGGCGTAGGCTCCGTTTTTTCTTATTATCAGAACCCTTCCAGCTTGATTGGCGATGCCAGACGCGCCATCTACTTGGCCTGATGCCGAACCAAGATAGACCGATTGGACCCCAACCAGCAAGCTCGCCAAGTCGGTCGTTCCATCGGCGGATCCTCAGGCTAACTGGACCCTGACCCTCTCCGCGCCTTCCTCTCTTCTTTTCTCTCTCTAACTTTCTCTTTCTTTTTCTTCTTCCCTTCTCTACCCAAGAATGTCCCTCTCCAGCCGACCGCGGATTCCCACGTCTTGGTAGCATATAGACCTGCAATACGATTTCCGCTCTTGGAAATCGATTACTGATTGGCCTTGGAAGCATTCTTCCAAGAACTACTAGCCTTCAATCTGCGCTCAGTTTGCTGCTGCACCTGGCCTATTTGTGCGATGCCGCGGGTCGGATTTGAGCACTAATTTACCGGCAAACTCCGAGCAGTTCTAGGTCAAGAGTCCAAGTCCGATGGGGCCTGACCTTGCACTCGGTCGAAAACAGGATATTGAACCATGGCACGCCATGGAATCAAATCCGCCTGGATTCGAACCCATCTAGATCCTGAGGTTACTGGCGCAGCGGTGCTGGTCAGAATCAGCCAAATCTTGCCCAGGATTGGGATTCAACGTGCCACGGCGGTCGCCGGGGCTACCACCCGGCAATATGGGTGCAAATCACCGACTGCCAGTCCTTCCCCCCCTGCGTCGAGGCGCGACTCGCTAGGGAATCAGCAGTATCTTGCCCTCTACCTTTCTCGATTCGAGAATCTCGTGGGCCTGCCTCGCTGACTTCAGCGGAAGCTCGCGGAAGATGCGGGGCTTGAGCCTCCCTTCAGAGACGA
>JAJTZB010000010.1 GCA_032906765.1 Nitrososphaerales archaeon | reverse complement strand
ATGGACGAATGGTGTGGCCATGGGGCGAGGAACAAGAAGATACCCGATTTCATCTTGTTCCACTCAAATATGAAGGTGCTGAGATCTTTCTTAGAGGGTTACACCGCGGGAGACGGCTCAACTGGGTTTACAAGAAATACGAAGGCGAGAAATGAGGTCCAAGAAATGACGTCGGTATCCAAACTACTCGTCTTCCAGCTTCAACAGGCATACGCACGATTGGGGATATTCGCTCACATCACATTGCAACATGCTCCAAGCAATTACTCAATAGAAGGACGGAAAGTGCGTCAAAAAGAGGCTTACACCGTAAGATTCGTCAAGCGACCAAAGTTTACGCACGCAAAGAGAATTGGAGAATTCTTTTACGTTCCTATCAGAAGAGTAGAGACTGTCAAATTCAGCGGCACTGTGTACAACATTCAAACGAGCGACAACACATATCTGGTGAATAACGTTGTGGTGCACAACTGCTACACGAAGCTCCCGGCCGAGGACCTCGCGGAGATCAAGTCGAGGAAGGACGTCATTCAGATTGTAGATGAAGAGAAGCTCGACCTCCTCGCCGACAGTAAGGTGATTGTGAGGAAGATTGTGACTACGGACCCGCTCGCGATAGGCGGGGGGAACGACTCGATACGGGACAAGATTACCGCATGGGAGGCCGACATCAAGTACTACGAGAACTACGCCTACGACAGGGGTCTGAAGATGGGCACCTTCTACACAATCTCGAAAGGCGAGGTGAAGGCCCTGAAGAAGGAGGTGCCGGAGAGGGTAATGCGGTCCCTCGAGGAGGTTTCCAAGAAGGACGCCCCAGAGTTCGTTCCATTCCTCAAGGAGTGGGCCGAGCTCCTCGGGCAGCCCCTGACCGACTTCAAGCGAGTCGCGCTCGACATTGAGGTAGCCAACGAGGAGGGCCGCCTGCCGGACCCAGAGAAGTCGACCCTCCCTGTCATCGCAGTGTCATTCTTCGGGGACACGGAGCGGACGGTGTACGCGCTGAGGAGGGCAGGAGGCGGCGTTGCGAATGCGTCGGCGCTCCCTTACTCGCTCGTCATCTTCGACGACGAGGCTGAGATGCTCAGGGCAGCGTTCGACAAGATGATGGACTATCCAGTGATCATCACTTTCAACGGTGACAACTTCGACCTGCGATACCTCAAGCACCGCGCCGACAACCTGAAGATAGGCGAGTCCGAGAACCCGATCGAGCTGCAGCGAGTCGAATCGTCCGTAAAGCACGGGATACACATCGACCTCTACAACTTCTTCAAGAACCGGTCCATCCAAGTCTATGCGTTCAGCAACAAATACACTGAGCATACGCTCAACGGCATATCCGAGGCCCTCATCGGAAAGTCAAAGCTGGAATTCGAAGGGGAGATTGGCGAACTGCCGCTTGAAGAGCTGGCCAAGTACTGTCTCAACGACTCGCAGCTTACGTACGAGCTGGCAACGATGGGAGGATCCGTTGTGATGAAGCTTCTCCTTGTGATAGCGAGGATAGCCAAGATGCCGATGAACGACGTGGGCCGACTCGGAGTCTCCAACTGGATTAGGAGCATGCTGTTTTACGAGCACAGGAAGATTAACGCGCTCATACCGAGGAGCGATGAACTCCTAGAGAAGGGCGGCGCGTCCTCGCAGGCCATAATCAAGGGCAAAAAGTACAAGGGGGGCCTCGTAATCGAGCCGAAGCAGGGCGTCTTCTTCGACGTCTCTGTGCTCGACTTCGCATCGCTCTACCCGAGCCTGATCAAGGTCCACAACCTCTCGTACGAGACGGTCAATTGCCCCCATGAGGAGTGCAGGAGTAACGTCGTCCCTGACACAAGCACCTGGGTCTGCAAAAGGAGGAAGGGCATCACGAGCCTAGTGACCGGCTCCCTGAGGGACCTTCGCGTCAGCCACTACAAACCCTTGACCAGGGACCAGACGCTGAGCAAGGAGGACAGGGAGCTCTACAGCGTCGTGACCCAGGGCCTCAAGGTCATCCTCAACGCCGCCTACGGCGTAATGGGGTTCGAGACGTTCGCCTTCTATTGCCTGCCAGTCGCTGAGGCGACCGCTGCCTTCGGCCGAGAAGCCATAACCAAGACGATACAGAAGTGTACCGAGTCCGGCATTAACGTCCTCTACGGCGACAGCGTAACAGGCGAGCGAAACGTCACGCTCTTGAGCCCATCTGGTCACATAAGGGTCATGCCAATCGAACGCTTCTTCAGCGTCGCAGGGGAATCCATCACCACCCCGGACGGGAAGGAAGAAGCGTACCCCGAAGGTTGGAGTGCGTTGAGCATGGACACGGCGAACGGGTCTGTCAATTTCAAACCGGTGAAGAAAGTAATCCGGCACCGGAGCGGGAAGAAAATCTTTCGTGTCTGGGAGAGATGGGGTTGCACCCGCGTAACCGAAGACCACTCATTGATCGCTGATGAGAATGGATCGCTTGTCCTTGCCCCTCCCACGCAACTCTCGGGGAGGCATCTTGTGCGGGCGTACAGGATTCCAGCACCCAACGAATTGCTTGCTGTGGATGTCTACGACGTTCTAAAGTCTCAGACTTATCGAGTGACGTACAAGGGCAGGCAGAAAGTCATGCACGCTCAATGCGATGACTCGTGGGTATGGTATAGCTGGACGACGAGGAAGAACCCCATCAAGGTGAGACGCTTCATCCTGGTCGGAACCCCAGAATTCAGGGCGCTAGTGGCGCTGTTGGCGGCGTATGTGCCTGAAGGAAGCTCAAGCACGCCAGACACTACGAAGTCTCGGCTCGGGGCGTCTATCTCTTGCACTGACACTGCGTGGCTCGAGAGACTGAGGGAAGACTACATGGTTCTGTTCAGCGGGGCGAATCCCTCCGTAGTCGCTTCGCAACCAGAGCCAAGACACCTGACCTACCTTGGGTCCCACGGTCAGACTGTGACGCTACAGTATCGAGACATGACTCACAAGCTGCAGATGATGAACGAACTCTCTGCAGTCTTCTTCAAGGCGTTTTGCGGTCAGAAGAGTTACGGCAAGGCTCTACCTGACTTCATCTTCAACGTGCCACCTGAGTATAAGCGGCTCTTCTTGGATAACCTCGTAAAAGGAGACGGTAGCAAAATCTTCGGCCCACGATACACTGCGGCTTACTCAAGCAAGAACTTCAGATACGAGACGAAGTCACTGAGTCTCGCCTCCGGGCTGTCCGTGCTCTTGCAACAGATGGGGATTAACTACACAGTCCGATACAGGCCGAGCAAACAGACATACTGCTTTGCAACGGCGACAAAACACAGCAAGAGGCGGACGGGGCCAATCGTCGTGGAGGAGCAGTATGACGGGTACGTGTACGACCTTTCGGTCGAAGGCAACCACACATTTGTCGACAGCTGCGGGAATATTGTGCTGAAGAACACCGACTCCCTCTTCCTTCAGAACATCACGAAGGACCAGATCTCCATGGTGACGAAGTGGGCAGAGGCAGAACTCGGCGTCGAGCTGGATCTCGACAAGACTTACAGATACGTTGCATTCAGCAGCCGCAAGAAGAACTACTTCGGCGTCTTACCGGATGGAACTGCAGATGTAAAGGGTCTGACTGGCCGCAAGTCCCAGACTCCGGAGTTCCTCAAGAAGCTCTTCTACGACACGCTCGGAATCCTGAGCGATGTCAAGACTCAACCCGACTTCGAGACCGCCAGGAGCCGCATCAAGGAACTCCTCGGCACGACCATGAACAAGCTGAAGAACAGGGAGATACCCGTCGAACAGCTCGCGTTCAACGTGATGATCAGCAAGCCGACGGCGAGGTACAACGACAACACGCCGCAGCACGTGAAGGCAGCCCAGCTCCTCGAGAGGAGCGGTCGCGAAATCAAGGGTGGAGACATAATCTCATTCGTCAAGACGAAGGCACCACCCTATGTGAAGCCCGTCCAGCTCGCGAAACCTGAAGACGTGGACACCGACAAGTACATCGAGTACGCGCACTCGATGTTCGACCAGATACTCGACGCCCTCGACTTCTCATTCGACGAGATCATGGGCGCCACTACGCTGGACTTCTTCTGGTCTTCGTAGCGACACCTGCCTTGCTGTCTCGCCCCCCGAACCCATTAATACGCGCGGCAGCGCGCTTTGAGCCGTTGAGCTACACGAACCTGTTCACTTCGGTTAATCCTCTCGTCGGAGGGAGGGACGTGAAGAACCCGCTACTGACTGTGTTCGGCGTTCCTTACGACGGGACGACATCGTTCAGGCCAGGAACGAGGTTCGGTCCGAATGCCATCAGGGAGGCTTTCCTCAACGTCGAGGCGTACTCGAAAGTCCTTGACGTGGACGTGGAGAGGCTGCCGTTGAGGGACGTGGGGAACCTGGCCAAGGTGAACGATGCTGCCGAGATGGTCGGCACTGTATCCAAGGTCACGAAGGAGTTGTTCGAGGAGCGGTCGAAGTTCTGCATGCTCGGCGGAGAACACTCGCTCACCTTCGGCTCCTTCAGGAATGCCCCGAAGGACACGGCCCTGGTCGTCTTCGACGCGCACTTCGACCTGAGGGATGAATGGGAGGGCTCGAAGTCGTCTCACGCCTGCTACCTACGAAGGATTACGGAGACCCGCGAGCCCTCGATTGTGGCGCACGTCGGCGGCAGAGCAGCGACGGAGGAGGAGTGGGGGCTCTCCAAGAAGTTCGGGTTGGTGATCTCGCCCGGGGACGCCGATTCGGAAGAGGCTCTGAATCGATTCACGAAGTTTCTCTCTGGTTTCAGGAACGTGTACGTCAGCGTCGACATCGACGGGCTCGACCCTGCGTTTGCGCCCGGCACGGGGACGCCCGAGGCAGGCGGTCTCACCTCGCTCACCCTCTTGAAGTATCTCTATGCGGTAAGGCCGGCCAAGCTGGTCGCATTCGACATCATGGAAGTCTCGCCTCCCTACGACAACGGGTCCACCGCGGTCGCTGCAGCGAGGTTCATGAACGAACTCGTGGCATTGGTGTACGCGCAGTCGCGCGGCCCTTGAGTTTGAGACAGGTCACTCGAATCTAGCGGCCCGGGCCCTCAGTTCCTCCACGAACTGCTCCGCGGTCATCCCGAACCTCTGCTTCCCGTCCCTGTCCCTTATTGCGATGGTCCCGGCCTTCTGCTCCTTCTCCCCGATAATGACCATCTCGGGGACCTTCTCCAGCTGCGCCTTCTTCACCTTGGCATTCATCGTGCCCGGCTCGAAGTCGCCCTCCGCCCTGATGCCCGCGTCGACGAGCTTCTTCAGCACCTGGCCCGCGTACTCACCGTTCGAGTCGGTGATCGGTATCACTTTCACTTGGACCGGAGAGAGCCAGATCGGCAGCCTGCCTTGGTAGTGTTCCAGCATTACCCCGATGAACCTCTCTAGGGAGCCGAGGATCGTCCTGTGGAGGACGACGGGTGTGTGCTCCTTCCCATCGGACCCGGTGTAGGTGAGTTTGAAACGTTTCGGCATCTGGAGGTCGAGCTGGAAGGTACCGCACTGCCACTCGCGACCCAGAGAGTCCTTGATGTCCACGTCAATCTTGGGCGCATAGAAGTTCCCCTCCTTCGCCTTGACCTCGTAAGGGAACCCCATCTTCTTGACAACCCGTATCAGCGTGTTCGTGGCCCTCTCCCACTCTTCGTCGCTGCCCATCGACTCGTCCGGCCTTGTCGATACCTTGACCTTGTACTCCAGCTTGAAGACGCCGTACACTTTCACCATTAGGTCGAGGAGGTCAGCCAGTTCCTTCTCGGCCTGGTCCTCCGTTGCGATAATGTGGGCGTCGTCCTGACTCAACACCTTCACCCTGAAGAGCCCGCTCGCGACACCGCTCAACTCGTTCCTGTAGAGTGGGTCGAAGGTCGCGTACTTCACAGGGAGGTCTCGGTAGCTCCATCTTCTCGACTTGTAAACCAGGAAGGTCGAGGGGCAGTTCATCGGCTTCATGCCGAGTTCCTCCTCTCCCAGTTTGGTCAGGAACATGTTGTCTTTGTAGTGTTCCGCGTGACCGCTTACTCGCCAGAGCGCTGTGTTGGCAAGTGCGGGGCTACTGATTTCGACGTATCCTCTCTTGGCCAGCTCAGCTCGCAGGAAGTCCTCGAGTATGTTGCGGAGCTTCAGCCCCTTGTCGTGCCAGTAGACCATCCCAGGCGAAGGCTCCTGGAAGCTGAACAAGTCCAGCCTCTCGCCTATTATCCTGTGGTCTGTCTCCGGAAGGCTGCCGAAGTCGCTCCTCTTTATGCGAGCCATTGCTTCGCTCTCTGAAATCTCGCGCCTCGGCTTCGTCTTCGGGACTGCTCCCACTGCGAGGTTCGAGTAGCTCCTGGACATCTCAGCGAGGGGGTGGCCCTTTACCTTCACTTGGAGTGCCTTGTTCCAGCCGAAGGGGGCACGCATCACCTCGAGTCCTGCCTTCTTCGCTTCGGCCTCCATCGCGAGAAGCACGGGAAGGGCATCAGATGGCGTCGCCAGATCCTGCGACAGGTGGGCGAAGGGGTAGATCATCAGTCGCTTCGTCCCCAGCTTCGAGAGGAATTCCTTCGCCTCAGACACGGCCTTCGCGGCCAGCTGCGCGTCGTCCCCCGTCTCGACAGTGGTGAACAAAACTACGACCTCGTCCTCCCTGACCTGCTTGGGCCGTATCTCCTCCGCGCCCGCTATCTCCTTCTGAATCGGCTTGTACTCTATGAAATCGGTGTGCATCTGGAGAATCTTCAGTTCTATCCGCCCTCCTTACCACCTGGCTCGTTCCAGCGACTTCGACTTCTTCGTAGCCTTCTTCCAGACCTTGTAGTGTTCGTGGCAGAGGTAGACGCGCCTTCCCTCCCCGCCCACGTTCAGCCCGCTTCCCGACATCTGTTCCCTGCTAAGTGAGCGCACGGCTTTGTTGGCGCAACCGCTCGCGTTGCACGTGACGCCCTTGTCCACTTTGCCCAAGGTGGGGTGCAAACTCGTCTCAGTATTTATAATGTTGACTCGAAGGCTCGCCCGCACATGCTGGACAGGCTCCGCGCCCGCCTGAACGGCTACCTGCTCGGTCTGGGCAGAGCCTTCACCGCGTTCGGGCTGTCCCCTACGGCGTGGACAGCCGTGGGTTTCCTAGTCGCTGTACTCTCGGGCGCTTCCTTTTCGCTCTCAGGATACAAGGGAGAGTTGCTCGGGGGACTCCTCATCCTCGGTTCAGGCTTCTTCGACATCGTGGACGGCGCCGTGGCTAGGGTGACGAACGCGGTCTCGAAGAGGGGCGGCTTCCTCGACTCGACATTAGACAGGCTTGCCGAGGTCGCGATCTTCACGGGAATCCTTGTCGGGAACTACACAGGATCCACAGTGGTCCTCCTCAGCCTATCCTTCAGCCTCCTCGTCAGCTACACGAGGGCCAAGGGAGATTCGCTTGGCATCAGCCTGTCTGGAGTCGGCGTGGGTGAGCGGAGCGAGAGACTCATCGTATTGGCAGTCTTCTCCCTCTTGGGTCTCGTCGACCTAGGAGTCTTCATCGTCCTTCTGATGGCGGGGTACACATTCCTCGAAAGGACCTACAGGGCCTCTAGGTCCCTCTCGCAGGCCGTTCCATCCATCCTCCAACCTCCTTGATTAGCCTCCTTGCCCGCTCGAGTTCCTCCCTTCCCTTTCCCGTGATCTCGTACGTCGAGCGGAACTCACCGGATGCCTTCCTCACGAGACCCTCTCTTCTCAGCCTGTAAAGAACCGAGTAGAA
The DNA here is from genome assembly GCA_032906765.1 of Nitrososphaerales archaeon. Classification (NCBI taxonomy): domain Archaea; kingdom Thermoproteati; phylum Nitrososphaerota; class Nitrososphaeria; order Nitrososphaerales; species Nitrososphaerales archaeon. The sequence continues at coordinate 38,861 of JAJTZB010000010.1, read as the reverse complement.
CGTTATCCCGGCAGCAGAGAACCCAAACCTTTCCCTCACTCTCTCCCTGACCTCTCCCGGAGAAGCGTCAGATCCCTCGAGTGTCGTGAGAATGTAGAGCCAAAGGTTGCCGCGCGTCAGCGACTCCCTGAGGCGTTCATAAGCCATGCGTCTCGCCAACCCTCTCAGAGTTCAATAACGTTGCGTCCTCCTGCCCCACAATTCATGACCGCAATCGGGTCCGTCTGGATGGTGAGCAGGCAAATGTAGCCGAAGGCAGGTTTCACGAAGGGTCAGAAGGTTCCGCCTGGAGCGCGGCTACCAGCCTTTCCTTTCGCTCTTCGCTCTTACCTTGACTATCCCGTAGTGGACGCTGCAGCTGATGCAGTAATCAGTCGAGGACGTCTACTGTTGAGCATCAGCGCGGTCAATAAACCTCCGCGCCCTCTTGATTCTTCCCTCAAGCCAGCTTGCGGCCCATTCACCAATCTGAGTTTCTCCCAGCTTGACCCTCCGCTTCGAGTTCCACGCTTTCAACGCCTCGTGAGCGTACTCCCTCCATACAGGAACTAGGAACTCATCAGTAGTGTGCCTCCCCCTTACGCTCCCGGAGCGTGGGAAGAAGTTCAGAGCTGCCTTAGCCTCCATGGCTTTTAGACCGCTGAGACGGTTTCCAAGTACCTCAAGCAGAGCGTACGCTTTTGCTGCATGGACCTTGACAGCCCCCATCGGCAGCACGGTCGGCCTGGGGCCTCATGAGGTAGTGATGGGCGCCGCAAGGATGTTGGAGATTTCTGAGAGAACGTCGAAATCGTTCATGCTGCCGCAGACCACCAATGATGTAAGGTCGGTCCTCTTGAAGAACGCAACAGAAATCGAGCCCTCGTCCATGACCCACTGCGCAACCTTCGTCCTGTCATCCTCAGAGGCTAGGCGTCTTCTGATGTAATTCGACAGCCCTACCTCGGGTCGCGACGTGACAGTCAAGGAGTAATCTCTGAGCCATCGCTTCACGACCGCTCGACTCACGCCGAAGGCGGACGCGACTGCGATATGAGTTCCTAATTCATTGAACGCCGCTTGGACGGTCTCTCTCGAGGGATCTCTCCTAATTCTTCTTTCTCCGCTTGGAAAGACGGTGACCTTGATTGCCTCAGCATATCTCTCGACGAGGAGATGTTCGACGTGGCGACTACCCGGGCACAAATTGGCATGCCGGGTTCGCTGGTCGGTGATAAAGCTGGAATGCTTGCGGGCACTCTTTTCGGTGGACTTGGCTGAAACTAAGATTGGCTTCTATTCACGAACCTCATCCGGCTGGGATTGGCTTTCTAGGGTAGCTCTGGCCCAAGATTACCAGTTTCGTCGCTCAGTTTTTGCCCTGACCTTCACGATTCCATAATGAACCGCGCAACTCACGCAGTAATAGCGAACTGTCGTGGGTGCTGCAATGTAAGCTCCGGCCTGCCTGAGCTCCCTCGCGAGGGTCGGTTCGACCATAGAGAGTCTTGTTGTGACCTTCTTTGCCTTGTCCCTAGGCACCGAGGCTCCGCAGTTGCTGCAGTAGATGGTGCCGCTCCTCCCCTTGCCTCCCTTGGAACGGCCGCGACTCTTTCTCTTCTTGGACAAAAATAAGCTAGGACTTCGCTCCGAGGCCTCTTTAAAAAGACTGCTAGGTCGCCGTGGTTCAGGCAACTCGTCGCTGGCTATCTGGGGAGTACCGGCCAGAGCACTCTGGGTCCTAGTCGTCGCACCCACCTGCCGCATCTGGCAGACCTTCCTCGGGATGCGTCGCCGAGCAGCCAGTCGGCACATGCCATCAGAAGCGGCTGCGGCTACGAGAAAATGACTATATGCTTGCACACGCTTGGAACCCTGATGGCCCAGAAGAGAGCCCGCGCCCAAGCCTCCGACCGCGAAGTAGAATGGTATCACGACTTCGTGGATGTCAAGAGCAATCCCAAGGGAGGAGACCTGATTGCCTTGTTCAGAATCACCCCCGCCCGAGGCTTCACAGTGGAGGACGCAGCCGGCAGGGTGGCGTCGGAGAGCAGCGTCGGGACCTGGACCACGCTGACCACGCTCACACCAAGGGTTAGGCGACTGATGGCGAAAGCCTACGACATCTCCGGCTTCATGGTGCGAGTCTACTACCCTCCTGGACTCTTCGAAGGGGCCAACATGCCGCAGATTCTCAGTTCCATCGCCGGAAACGTCTTCGGAATGAAGGCGGTCAAGGAACTGAGGCTGGTGGACGTAATATGGCCCAGAGAGATTGTCCGTAGCTTTCGAGGACCCCAGTTCGGCATATCTGGCATTAGGAAGTTCATGAGGGTACCGAAGAGACCGCTCACAGCGTCCGTGCCGAAGCCGAAGCTGGGCCTCACCTACGTCGAGCATGCCCGTCACGCCTACGAAGCGTGGAGCGGAGGTTTGGACCTCCTGAAGGATGACGAGAACTTGACCAGCCAAAGCTTCAACTCGTTCGAGAAGCGCGCTCGGCTCACATTCTCGTACAGAGACAGGGCCGAGAAGGAAACCGGAGAGGGGAAGAGCTACCTGATCAACATCACCGCAGAAACAAGGGAGATGGAAAGGCGCGCGAGACTTGTCCACCAGCTGGGCGGAGAGTATGTCATGGTGGACATTTGCACTGCAGGCTGGGCTGCGTTGGAAACTCTGCGAGACGTGTGCGCTGACCTGGGTCTTGCAATCCACGCACACAGGGCATTCCACGCCGCGTTCACACGGAATCCCACGCACGGCATGTCGATGGCAGTTCTGGCTGAGACAGCGAGGCTGATAGGGGTGGACCAGCTCCACATCGGGACGGTGATAGGCAAGCTCGAGGCATCCAAGGAGGAGGTACTCGGACTGCAAGAGAAACTGACAAAGGGCAGCAGCCAAGGAGTGGGCTGGACGCTGGAACAGAGCTGGTACGGGAAGAAGCCTGTCTTGCCCGTGAGTTCGGGAGGGCTTCACGTCGGTCTTCTCCGTCCTCTGCTGGACATGCTTGGCACGGACTTGGTTGTGCAGATGGGTGGGGGGATATGGGGACATCCGGACGGCGGGCGCGCCGGCGCCAAGGCGCTCAGAGACGCTATAGATTGCTACATGGAAGGGCACGACATCAACGACTACGCCAAGAAGAGTCCCGAACTCGCTGCCGCCCTAAGGAAATGGGGATCCCTGACGTACCGTTAGTCTGCTACAGTCTGCCCTGTCTCGAAGGAGAATCGGTTCCCGAGACGATGAAGCTACTGCCTCAAGAAGCAAATGATATTAGGTACGACGGGATACCAAGTCTGTAACAGTCCCCTCGTTAGGGAGAAGAACGGTCATGCTAATCATTGCAGGCAGCGGCGCATCCAAGCTGGGAAGGGATGTTGCTGCTCTGAAGAACTCCGATCTTGTTGAATTTGAAGAGAGGAAGTTCCCAGACGGAGAGAGGTACCTCGACCTGACACGGAACTGCAAAGGCGAGGTCGTCTCGATAATCCAATCCACTTACAGGGATCCAGACGGACTTCTAATGGAGTTTGTCATGCTAGCAGATGCTGCCCACGGAGCTGGAGCTGCGAGCATCACGGGTGTCTTCCCCTACCTCGCGTACCTGAGGCAGGATGAAAGATTCAAGCAGGGTGAGGCGCTATCATCGCGTGTCTTCGCAAGATTGATTGACTCCAGCGGAACCTCGAAGCTGTTCGTCGTAGACCCGCACCTGCACAGGACGCATGACCTGGGACAGCTCTTCACCACTCCCGCCGTAAGCCTGTCTGCCATGAAAGACTTGGCATCCTACGCCTCGAGCAACTTCAGCCTTGTCGACCCTCTCGTGGTTGCTCCTGACGTAGAGGGCTCGCAGTGGGCTTCGAAGGTTGCTTCGGCTCTGGGAGCAGAGAGTGCCACAGCAACGAAAGTCAGGCTTGGGGATGCGTCTGTGAAGATGGACTTCGAAGGCCCTTCCGCGGATGGACGGGACGTCCTGCTTGTCGATGACATCGTAAGTACCGGAGGCACACTGGCTGGCATCGCAACCATCCTGAAGAAGACCGGGGCGAGACGGGTCATCGCCCTGGTGACGCACGGACTGTTCGCGCCTGGAGCATACGAACGAATGATAGCATCAGGCATCGATCACGTGGTGACAACCGATACCGTCCCCAATGACAGCGCTGTCGTGAGCGTGGCCCCATTGATAGCCAGAAGCCTCGGGTGACATCCCGGACTACTCTGAATCAGAAAGAGATTTGAGATGGCCTGCGCTTCCCCACGCAAATGAGTGGGAACGCCGTCGAGTCAACCTACTCCCTCATCAAGAGCATGAGAGTCAGGGGAGCAGGTCGCATAGCGAGGGAAGCCGTCTCGGCTTTGAAGCAGTATTGCGACGGCGGGAGGTTCTCCTCCGCGGATGAGCTCTACCAAGGCCTTCTCGCTGCTGGCGCTAGGTTAAAGGAAGCAAGGCCAACCGCGGTGTCACTCCCCAACGCGATAAACCATGTCCTTTCGGTTGCAAGTCGCAACAGAGAGAAGGAGGTCTCTCTGGGTTCTCTAATCGCGGGCATAGACGAGGCGTGTGACAACTTCATGGCTTCCAGCCTCGGGGCAGTCCAGGCCATTGGTAGCATCGGCGCAAAGAGGATAGTCAACGGCGACACCATAATGACACACTGCAACAGCGAAGCAGTCACAGCTATTCTCAGCTCCGCGCACAACGACGGGAAGAGATTCGGGGTCCTTGTCACGGAGACACGGCCGAGGTACCAGGGAAGGATTACAGCATCTGTACTGGCCAGGAAGGGCCTGGACGTCTCCCTGATACCCGACTCCGCGGCCAGGGTCTACATGCGCAAGGTGGACAAAGCACTGGTGGGGGCCGATGCCATAGCCTCCAACGGCGCCGTCGTCAACAAGATAGGGACCGCACAGATAGCGCTCATCGCGCACGAGGCGAGGGCCAGGTTCTACGTCGCAGCAGAGACCTACAAGCTCAGTCCGACCACAATGCTTGGGGAGCTCGTCGAGATAGAGAACAGGAGCCCATATGAGGTTGTCCCCAAGTCATATCTGGATGCCAACAAAAAAGTCAAGGTGAAGAACCCTGCTTTCGACGTTACCCCTCCGGAGTACATCGACCTGATAATCACAGAGCAGGGTGTGTACCCACCGCAAGGAATCGTGCTTCTCATGAGGGAGCTGTACCCAGAGCCCGTGTCAAGGCTGCATTGACCTCTTAGCCTGCATTCGCTTTCTCGAGCCGCAATCCCCGATGTCACTACTCCTTCCTATATGGCAGGCCCAGTGCGGCGGGGGGCCTGAGCCTCCTGGACGAGATGGAGAGCACTACCACTGTGACAAGATACGGAAGGGAACCGAAGAGGAAGGTCAGTCCCAGAGCGGAGTTGAACTGGACGTAGACGCCCCAGCTAAGGCCGAAGAGGATGCTGACGCCCAGCACCCACACCGGGCTCCACGCGCCTGCAATGACCGCGGACAGCGCTATGAACCCAAGGCCCCTCGTCATGCCCCTGACGAAGTAGTTGGAGAGGACGACCGACAGGTAGGCACCCGACATCCCAAGGAAGGCCCCTCCAACCGCTGTCGCCAGTATTCTCGTCCTTGCTACGTTGAGTCCCGCGGCTTCTGCCGCCTTCGGGTTCTCTCCCACCGCACGTATGTGCAGACCGAACCTCGTCCTGTATAGAAGGAAGTAGGCCAAGAGGGGTGAGATGAACATCAGGATCTCAAGCGGGCTTATCCCCCCGCTCGACGCCAGGCCTGGGATGTAGAAGAGGGAAGGCATCTGGTTCGCCAAGGGGGTCGAGTTGACCGTCGGGCTCTTTGCTAGTACGCCCGTGCCTATCACTCCCAAGACTGTTATCCCCCCAGCAAAGACATTGATTCCTATGCCTGCAATCACCTGGTCCACGTGAAGCTTGGTGCTTATGAATGCGAAGATGAAGTTCAGCACCATGCCAATGGCAGCACCGCCCAGCAGACCAAGCAGGGGTGAGTAGATGCCAACCGTCCCCTCCGTGAACCAGTTGACGAAACCGCCCATAAATGCCGAGATCAGCATCGTGCCCTCTATGCCTATGTTGATTATCCCTGACTTCTCTGTGATTAGCTCACCCTCAGCTGCGAGTGCGACTGTCACCGCCTGCTGCATGCCAACAACCACCACGACAAGAAGAAGCTGCTCTAGGGCCACAGTCTCTTCCTCCCTGTCCTCTTGAGTATGAGCTGGCTGAGGTAAGGCATGGCTGTGAAGAGGATTATCAGGCCCTGAATCGCCCACACGAGCTCCCTCGGCAGCCCTTCAGCCCCCATGAAGGGCGTACCGGCCACCATTACTGCGAAGAAGAATGCAGCCGCAATGGCGGCGATTGGGTTGTTGAGAGCGACAAGAGCAACTGCTATTCCCGCGAAGCCTTCTCCTCCGAAGTATCCTTCGGGGAACTGGTCCACGTAGTTTCCCCTCGAGAGAATATCACCGGCGCCAGCAAGCCCCGCGATTAACCCGCCAATGGCCATCGCGATTATCCTCATCGTCCTCGGGTCTATCCCCTTCGCCTCGGCCGACATTGGACTGGAGCCGACAGCCCGAATCTTGTACCCTAGGGTCGTCCGATTGAGGAAGTACCACGCCGCGATTGCCGTCAGTATCGAAATGAATATCATTATTGACGCGGAGAATCCCGGTATTCTCGGGAGGGTCACAAGGTTGCTGAAGAGCGGTGTCTGGTTTGAGACCAGCGTCTGCGGGAGGATTCTTCCGACGTAGTTGAAGAGGATGTACGAAGACATGGCTTGTGCGACGTAGTTGAGCAGTATCGTCGTGACTATAGCCGAAGCTCTTCTGTAGGTCTCAAGGACTCCGGGGATGAAGGCCCATATGGCACCGAAGAGTGCTCCAAAGAGGAAGGCTACCACCGGCCAGAGTACGAAAGGCATCGGAACGAAGAGGGCCACCAGGGTTGCAAAGATTCCTCCAAGGTAGATCTGCCCTTGCGCCCCGACATTCCAGATACCTGCCTTGCCAGGAATCATGAACGCCAAACCCGAGAGAATCAATGTTGCGGCATAGGTGAGCACGTATGACTGTCCTGCCTCCGTGCCGAGCGCCCCTTGAATCATGACGCCAAAGACGGTCAGAGGGCTGAAGCCTGAAATCAGAATGAGCACCGCACCTGCCAGCACTCCCAGGAGAAGTGCAATTATCGACGGCAGGGCGCGCAGGAATAACTTGGTGAGCTCGCTAGGCTCGGTAGACTTCTGGACACTGTCTGCTAAGCCACTATCCCTCCAAGAAGTTTCCCAAGTTCTTCTATCGTCGCGCCCCTTTGTAATTCACCTATTATCTTCCCCTCGTACATCACCAGTATCCTATCGCTCATGTCCAGAACCTCATCAAAGTCAGCGCTCACAAGGAGAACCCCCTTGCCGTTGTTCCTTGCCTGCACGAGGAGCGACTGTATGTACTCTGTGCTTGCGACGTCCAGTCCCCTTGTGGGTTGGTGCGCGATTAGCAACTGGGGCTCGCTGGAGAGCTCCCTCCCCACGATGAGCCTCTGCTGGTTGCCGCCCGAGAGGTTCTTGGCTTGGGTTTCGATGCTGGGGGCCACCACGTTGAACAGCTGCATCACTTTCTTGGCGAACTCTCTCACCCTTCTCATTGACAACGCGCCCACCCGGGAGGAGAACTGTGGCCTGTCCACGGTCCCAAGCACGCTGTTCTCGGCCACGGAGAAGTCCATCACCAGCCCCCTCAGCGCCCGATCCTCAGGGATATGGGCGACGGAAAGGTCCAGAATCTTTCGCGTACCACACTCGTTGCACCTCGATCCCTTGATGAGTACCTCGCCTGAGGTGGGTCTCCTCAGGGACACTATCGTCTCCACAAGCTCCGACTGGCCATTGCCCTCGACGCCGGCGATGCAGACTATCTCTCCTTCCCTCACAGTAAAGGAACAGTCATTGACTGCTCTCGGTTTGTGTTTGTCCCCTGAGACAAGGTTCTTGACCTCTAGCAGCACGTTTCCTGGCTTGTACGCTGCGAAACTGAACTTCCTCTCCACCTCCCTTCCCACCATCATCATGGCGAGCTTCGTGTACGTAGCGTCCTTCGTGTCTATCGTGCCCACGACCTTACCCCTCCTCATGACGGTGATTCTGTTACTGATCTCCATCACCTCCTTCAGCTTGTGGGTTATGAAAACCACCGTTGCTCCCGATTGAGTCAGTCTCCGAATCGACTTGAAGAGTTCCTCCACCTCTAGGGGTGTCAGGACAGAGGTTGGCTCGTCGAGTATCAGCACTTTCGCGCCTCTGAAGAGCGCCTTGAGTATCTCCGCCCTTTGCTTGAACCCCGTCGGGAGGTTCTCAATGAGCTCGTCCTGGTCTATCTCCAGTCCCGTCCTCTCTATCAGCTCGTTCACCTGCTCCTTCGCCTTCTTCTGGTCGAGAAGCCCGCCCGAAGAGGGCTCAAAGCCCAGGATTATGTTCTCCCTCACTGTCAAGTTAGGAACGAGCGTGAACGCTTGGTTCACCATCCCGATGCCAAGGTTTATCGCGTCCCGGGAGCTCCTGATTCTGGCTGGCTTGCCATCGATTTCTATCCTGCCTGTGTCAGGTCTGTAGAGGCCGTAGAGGATGCTCATCAGCGTGCTCTTGCCGGCTCCGTTCTCACCGAGGAGGCTCATCACCTCGCCCTTCGCCGTAGTGAAATCTACCCCGTCCACGGCGACGACCCCTGGGAACTCCTTCCGTATCTCCCTCATGGAGACCATAGCTTCGCTCAAGATTAATCACAAGAAAGGGGAAGGCTAGGTGAGTGTGCACTCACCTAGCTCTATGGAGCGTAGTTCTCTGGTACCGTGATTGTTCCGTTGAGGATGCCGTTCGTCAGTTGGGTGAGTACTCTCTTTGCGTCAGGCGTCATGTACTGGCTGGTGTAGGTCATCTGGCTTGGGCCGACCGCGTGTTGAGCCAGTCCCATCACGAAGACTCCTCTCACGTGGCACGGCTGATCCCCGGTGTTACCGCACGCCTGGGTCTGTCCATTGAAGTAGGATGCTCCCCACTGCGTTGGGTTGTTCCAGAAGTTACTGAAGTTGTCGTTCACAACGCTCTTGGCAACTGTGAAGACGGCTACGTCCACTCTCTTCATCTCTGATGTAAGGACGAAGGATGGCGCCTTGAATTGACTGGCGTTCGTGTTGTGCTGTACGAAGTACTGGTATGTGCCGTAGTAGTCCTGGTCTGCGTCAACGCCTATCGCCATGTATTGCGGAGGCGTGTTGACGTTCCAGTTCCAGCTGGTCGCCTGGTTCAGTGCTCCTGTCTGGTCGAAGAGCCCTGTCCCGCTTGCGCCAGCAGCCGCGTAGATGATGTCAGCACCCTGCGCGAACATGGCTGTAGCCTCGGACTTCGCTATGTCAGGTGCGTTCCAAGCAGCCGGCGTTGTGCCCGTATACGCGGCCGGGAGGACCGCCACTGGCTTGTTCAGGTAGGTGGAAGCCCATTGGGCACCGAATTGATAGCCGTGCCAGAACTTGTGGATCAGGCCTATGTCCATGCCTCCGATGAACCCGATCTTGTCAGTCTTGGTCATGGCTACCGCCAGGGCGCCAACTAGAGCGCTTCCCACGTTCTCCTGGAACTTGACTGCCACCACGTTGGTCATGTTGTAGATGTCACCATCGACCTGCGTGAAGTACACATTCGGGTACTTCGCTGCCTCCGAGGCGATGGCCTGGTCCATCAGGAATCCGACGGCGACGACGAGGTTGACATGCTTGGCCACGAGCGTCTCTATGTTGGGTACGTAATCGTTCGCGCTCGTCGAGCCCAACTCAATATAGTTGACGCCGAGGGTCTTGTTTGCGTTCAATATGCCTGCGTAGGCCATATCGTTGAACGACTTGTCACCCTTTCCGCCAGTGTCATAGACTACGCCGATGGTGAGCTTTGTCTTGGCTGGCGGTACGCTGGTCGTTGTGTAGTAGTAATAGTATCCCACTCCTGCGACGACGACGATGATGATGATAATTGCTGCACTGATAGTCGAACTAATTCCTCTTCTATTTTCTATCCGCATATCCGTAAGCTTGGTCTATCAACCATGTCTATATAATCCATTGCCACCGAGGTTCCTTCAATCTCGACGGGATGTGGACGAGGGTTTCGATGACAGATGTGCGAAGTGTTAATCTGGAGCCATGCAAGAGCCTGACCCCGCTTGAACGCGTTGGTCGCGGGTTTCGTCACCATCGACACAATCCACTTGCCTGTCCGCACGATCACATCCGTCGGCGGGCCGCCGTCGTATGCGGGCCTGATTTGCTCCAGGTTCGGCTTGGACACATTCGCTCTTACCAAGATCGGAAACGATTTCCCCCCCGACCAGTTCACATGGCTTGCGAGGAATGGCATCTCGCTTAGACCGATAGACCGGAGTGCCACGCAGAAGACAACGAGCTTCAAGATCGAGTCCAAGGGGGAAGGCCGGACCCTCACGCTGGTGAACAGGTGTGAGGACATCTCGGCGAGCCAACTCCCTGACACCCAGTTCAACGCATCTCTCGTCAGCCCAGTTGCGAACGAGGTCTCGGCCGCTCTCCTTTCGGACATCGCGAAGCACTCCGACTTCACCTTCCTCGACCCTCAGGGATTCGTGAGGGCGTTCGACGGGAAGGGCGAGGTGTCAATGTCGAAGCTCAAGAACGCCGACATCCTGTCAAGGGTTGACGCTATCAAGATGGACCAGGGAGAGGCCGAGGCGGTCACTGGAAAGGAGGCTCCAACGGACGCGCTGAGGAAGCTGGCCGAGCTCGGGCTGAGGAAGGGTGTTGTGACTAGAGGGGCAGAGCCCGCCTACGTGCTGGATGGCAACAGGATCTTCTCAGTCCCCGTACCCAGTGTCAAAGTCGTCGACAGCACGGGGGCGGGCGACATACTCGGCGGCACAATCGTATCTTGGTACCTCAAGACGCGCGAGTTCCTTTGGAGCGCATGCTTCGGAATCGCGGCGTCGTCGCTCTCACTGCACATGATCGCTCTCGCGAAGGTGGACCTGCCGATTAGCGTCGACGACCAGGCCAGGAGGCTCTACTCTCAGGCAAGCCCAGTCGCGACCGTCTGATCCGCTCAAGTTTCGCCATCGAGGACTCAAGTTCGCCCCGCGTCGGGCTGCCCCGAGTTTCGTACTTCGTCGCCTTCAGCGCCCCGGCCAGGTTCGCCCAGTTCACCGCGTCGAGGGCGTTCGTACCCATCAGGACGTAGCTCGCGAAGACTCCGAGGAACGCGTCGCCGGAACCTGTGCTGTTGACTGCTCTCTTCCCGAGCAGGGACAGGTCGACTCCGGATACGTTGCTGGTGATCTCGTCCCTCGCCACCATGCAGCCTCTCTCGCCAAGGGTCGCCACGATTGTCAGCTTCGGATGCGACTCTCTGAACCTCTCGAGTGCTACTTCCTCGTCCCTCCTCTGGTACAGGTTCCTCAGCTCGTGGGTGTCGACGACCGTGTAGTCTGAAAGCTGCACGACCTTCTCGAGGGCGCGTATCCCCTCCCTCGTCCTGACCCCTGGGCTGTAGAGGATCTTGGCACCCCTCCCCCTGGCTGCCCTTGCCGCAGCGAGAGCGGTCGGGACAGGCGGGTCCATCACAATCAACATTGTCGTCCTTGAGAGCACGTCCGCTACACCCCCGCCTGCGAGGTGCTGGGGGGTGATTCTCTCGTTCGCGCCGAAGTGAGTGTGAATCGTTTTCCTGCCATTGCCGTCCACCAGAATGTATGCCCTCCCTGAACGTGAGCCCCTGACCCAGACCAGTCCGTCGGTAATCACCCCTTCTTCCTTCAGGGCCGAAACCTGCCTCCCGGAGATGTCGTCGTCACCCAAGGCGCCTATGAACGCCACCCTGCCCCTGCCAAGGATTCTGGCGCAGGCCACGGCCACGTTTGCCCCCTTTCCGCCGGAGAACTCCTCCACCTGCCTGACAGGGACCTCCTCGCCTGGCCTTGCGAACCTCTCCTCGAAGACGCTGATGTCCCAGTTGACTGCCCCGACGACTGTGAGGAGGCCCCCGCCCGCCGTCCTAATCCTTCGCTGGTTCAATGGGGCCCGGCGCGCTCCGCCTAGTACGACTTTGCGAAATTGGCGACAATCTGCGCGTTCTTGCCGCAGACTACGCATTGTGCTCTGACCTGGTGCTGGTCTACCGGCATGTTGATGATTATCGCTCCAGTCTCCTCCTTGACCTTTGCCTCGCACTCCGCGGAGCCGCACCAAGGCGACCTGACTATTCCTCCTTTGGTCTCGATTATCCGCTTCAGCTCAGCGTACGAGCTCGTCATGTGGGTATTGTTCGCGAGGAAGTTCCTCGCCTTTTCGAGGAGGCTGCGCTGCATCTCCGCGAAGTCCCTTGCTACCTCCTCCTCGAGAGCGGAGAGCTTCGCGGGCCTCTTCGCACCGGTGTCCCTCCTTACGAGCACTGCCTGGCCTGAGGCGATGTCGCGCGGTCCGACCTCGACCCTGAGCGGCACCCCCTTCAGCTCCCACTCATTGAACTTCCTCCCAGGTGTCAGATGGTCCCTGTCGTCTAACCTTGTCCTGAACCTTTGAGAGAGGCGCTCTGCGAGTTTCTTCGCCTCCACGAGGACTTTTTCCTTGTTCTGGTCGTTCACAATCGGCACTATCACTACCTGGATTTCGGCCAACCTCGGAGGTATCACAGCCCCCTTGTCGTCGCTGTGCGCCGCGAGCATCACGCCTATCTCCCTTGTTGTGATTGCCCAAGTGTTCTGGTATGCGTACTGTTTCTGCCCGTCTTTGTCGATGAATACTATCTCGAATGCTTTCGCGAACCTCTGCCCATCCGAGTGGAAGTCCGGTCCCTGAATCGCTTTGCCGTCAGGGAGCAGGTGCTCGATGCTGTAGGACGCCTCAGCCCCCGCGAACTTCTCGCTGTCCGTCTTCCTCCCGACGTACCCGGGAAGGGCCAGTAACTCCTCTGTTATCATCTTGTAGATGCCCAGTATCTGGTCGCGCTCCGCGTCCGCCTCCTCCTTCGTCGCGAAGGCAGTGTGCCCCTCGTTCCAGAGGAATTCCCTCGTCCTGAGAAACGGCGTCGGATGCTTGAACTCCCAACGGACGACATTGTTCCACTGGTTGAGTCTCAGTGGCAGGTCGCGCCAGGACCTTATCCAGCGGGAAATCACCTCGTACATCACCGTCTCAGAAGTCGGCCTTATTGCGAGCCTCTCGTCCAGCTTTGACTTGCCCGCCTCCGTCACCCAGGCGACCTCCGGGGAGAACCCCTCCACGTGCTCTGCCTCCTTCTTCAGCAGCCTCTCCGGTATGAAGATCGGGAAGTAGCAGTTCTGGATTCCCGCCTTCTTGAACTCTGCGTCCGTGGCCTTCTGAATGTTCTCCCAGACCGCGTACCCCGACGGTCGGAAGACCATGCAGCCGGAGACTGGGCTGTAGTCGGCCATCTCTGACTTCAGCATCACTTGGGTGTACCATTCGTCGAAGTTGTCAGCCTTCTTGGCGGTCACGCTCTCTGGGTTGGGTTCGGACATGCAGCCCGACGCTGGCCCTCCTGACTTAATGAATGTGCTCTTTGACGAGCGATGAAACCGTGGCCAAGACAACCATCCTGCTCCTGTTCAGGAAGAGTTCCACGGCCGACAGGACGATGTACAGGACGGAGACCTCGAACCGTACAGGTGGGAACGCGAACTGGACCGCGAAGAGGGCGAAGAGCAGCGCCGCTTCCCTCCATGAGAGCTTCAGGTCTACTAGGCAGACGAAGCCGAAGAGCGACTGAGAAGCTGTGAGGAGCAGCTCGTCGACCTGAAGCTGGGTCAGAGCTATACCATGGAATCCGCCGAGCGCAATGGCATACACGACAGGTATCGTGGCGAGGAGCACGGTCCACTGGTTGAGCTTCGAAGAGACCAGGTTGGCCAGCGCCATTGCGCCCTTCCCAGTCTTCGCCGCCCAGTAGAAGACCGTGATTGCTTCTGGAAGCTCCGTCAGGACTGGGGTAAGCCATTGGATGAGGAGGTATTGGTTCACGTTCAGCGAGGAGGCGACAGCGAGGAAGCTCCCGACGAAGGGCTCTGCCCCGAACACTATCACAGCCCCGCCGACTCCAACGAAGAAGGCCGTGGCAAGCAACTTCCTGGCGCCCGAGAGGGAGGCAACTGCGAGCGCAGGACCTTCCAGCTCGCCTAGCCTCTCCTCCCCGTGCGGCGGCAGCTTCTTCGCGATGTAGAGGTAGGCGGCGAAGACTGCGAGAAGCACCGCTGCATCCTCGACCCCAAGACTCCTTCTGGCGACGATCACGAATGAGTAGAGGGTCGCCAGCCCGAGGAACAGTATCGCCATGCTCTGCTGGCCTTCGAGTTCCAGCGCATCTCGATTGACGCCCGCCCTCTTTGAGGCAAAGTAACTCAGGACGAACACGACCGGCCAGCCTAGTCCGAGGAGCAGCCTGTTGGCCCCGGTCATCGCAGCCGTCGCGTAGTGCAGAATCGTCGCGTCGGTCGCTCCCCTGTAGGCAAGCACCACCTCGACAGAGTACTCGGGCATCACCTGGACGATCGCGAGCACGGCGAGCGCGAGGACCTGGGAAACGACGAACTGCAGCGACTCGGTTCCCCATGCGAGAGCGAACCCCGCTGAGGCTATCGCCAAACCGGTCGCCGTTGCGACCACGGCATCGTTCCCGCTTTCAAAGCCGAAGAACACGACGGCAACGAAGGGCATGAAGGTGAGGAGGAGGACGCCGACCTGAACCTTGTCGGACCTGATGAAGCCCGCCAACAGCCCACGGTCAGGACGCGACTGGTATTAAGCGGGAGCCTCTTGTTTCGTCTTTCTCTCCGCTTTGAGGAACAGGTAGAGCCCAGCGATTAGGAGGACTAGCGAGATCCCCAGGCCTGCTGGCGTGTTCCTCTTCCCTACCTCGTACAGAACTGGAGGAATGAGCAGCATTGAGACGATCCCGAGAATCCTGCTTCTGGTCAGCGCGCCCCGCTTGAATGGAGCGGTCGCGAGGTAGCTGAGTATGACGAGCATCACTGGGAAGGCGAGCGAGAACCTGCCCACCAGGAAATCCGAGACTGCGCCCGTTACGCCAGTGAAGCCGTTGGCGTACAGCGCCATGATGAGCGACAGGACAAAGCTCGCAGCAGCCAGCTTCTGAAGGAACCCACTCTCAGACTGCAGCCTAGCCATCCTCGACGAAGGCTCGACCCCCGCCACTTCGAGGATGAGACCGAGGAAGACCGCGAGCGTCCCGACAACGAAGACTGTTGGGTCCCTCGTGACCGTCAGGTAGACATTGCTCGGGAGCACGAGAGAGATCCCTGAGCCCACCCAGAGGTAGAGACCGTAGACCCCGCTGGCTATGAAGGGAACGAGGAAGAAGAGTGTAGAGACGTCCTCGTACCTGGACCTTTCGTTCATCAAACGGCGTCCGCGACAGTGGTGGACTTAAAACTGTTATGAACTGGCGCTCAGCGCGTTGTCCTTCCGAAGACGAGGTAGGCCGTGTGGCCGACCATGATGTTGGAGGGCCTGGTCATCCCAACCCTCGCTTCCAGATGCCTCATCAGTATCTCAACAGTCTCTATCGCTGCGAAGCCTTCTTCCTTCATCTTCTCCACTAGCTTCTCTGCCTGGTTGGTTGTGGGGGTCACGGCTGCCATCGGTGCGGACGGCTTCAGGCTCTTCTTCATGCTCGTCACGACTTCCCACGGGTCGCCGACGTCGAGGACGCCGGCGTCCATCCCGGTCTCCTCGAAGCCTTGGCGCGAGTCCCCGACCTTGAAGTTGACGAACCCATCCAACCCGAGCCTCTGTAGGTTCTTCTTGGCGTTCTCTTGGAACTCAGGATTGATGTCGTACGTGTAGACTGCGCCTCCTGGCTGGACAAGGTATGCCAGTAGGGCGGTCGTCGCGCCGCTCCCTGTCCCGGTCTCGACCACCCTCGAACCTGCGTGCACCCCGAGCTTGACGACCATCAGGCCTAGGTCCTTGGGGTAGATCACCTGCGTCTTACGTGAGAGCTTCATGATGAGGTCCTCAATAGTCGGCTTGAGGATTAGCAGCTCGTCGCCGAGGGTTGTGGTTGTTCGGACTCCGAACTCCTTCCCGACCAGCCCGGACACGTCGAGTATCCCGAGATGCGTGTGCAGCTTCGGCGTGTCCCTCGGCCGAATGAGCCACCTGCGCCTCCTGTCCCTGTAGACGAGGATGAACGAGTCTTCGGCTATCGTTTCCAACGGACCCGCGCGTATTGCAGGCCACTTATATGCGATTGGAGTGCTTGGGATTGCCCGAATGGCTAGGCGGCGTGGGGAGGGTCATGACGCCGGAAGACTCTCCTTCGAGCCGGGTTCCACGGTCCCTGTCGCCTTCGAAACCAACGGCAAGGGGTGGCATGGGTACCTGGTCCAGCTCCCAGGAGCGTACGTAAGAGGAATGACGGAACTGGATGCGCTTGCGAAAGTCGATTCTGAAGTACGCGCTTATCTGAGATGGCTGGGGTCGGAGCCCAGGCCAGGGAGATACGAAGGCAGGCGCGTGCAACTCCACCGTTCATCCTTGACGGTCGAGGATGCAGACAACGAGATTCTGCTAGACGCAGATGCAGGGGGATTGAGCGAGGATGAGTTCACGACTCTGGTCGAACTCATACGTCGCTCTGGCGCGACCTTCCTAGCGCTGTGCGAAAGGGCGAAGTTCAAGGATTGGGTAGACCAGTCAAGGGTCAGACGGACCTTCTACGGGGGGAACCCGTGTACAGTGAGGGAGATCTTCGCTCACGTACTGGGAACGCAGAGCTACTATATGTCAAGAGTGGGAGCGCGCCCCGAGCGACTTGGGAATGACTTCGCCACGACGCGCGAGGAGTACCTTGAGAAGCTCAACGCAATGTTCGAGCGGGAAGGCAGCGGCGAAGTCCACGTCGTGGACGGGGAGTCGTGGACACTCAAGAAGGTACTTCGCAGGTTCGTCTGGCACGATAGAATCCACGGGAAGGCAATCACGAGAATTCTAGAGAGGCAGAGGCAGCTCGGGCTTATCGAGGCACACTACGACCCGTTCCGTTTCGAACTCTGACCTAGGTTAGGCACGCCACCAGTCGTACCTGAGGTAGTCAACCTTCCCTTTTTCCCTGTCAGCGATGGCAACGATGAACTGCTTCCTCACGGTCGTCGCGAGCCTGCCGGACCTTACCATGGCAGTGGCTGTGATTGTCGTGTGGGGCGCCATCACCTGCACGATATACGGCGCGTGGTCGATGCCGGGACCGTGCTCATAGACTGCGAAGTCTGACCCGAACTTTATCCCTGGCGCGACCACGTACCCGGCCTCTCTCAACTTCACGTAGACCATGTACTTCTCCGCGAAGTCGGTGTACGAGTCTTCGCAGACCTTCTTTAGCTCCTTGGCAGTCAACTCCTTCCCCTCCTCGCTCTTCACTGCCAGCGCCTTCTTCTTCATGAGGTAGTAAGCCTCCATCAGGTCGAGTATCAGCGGCGCGTCGAACTCGAAGTCCTTCGGCTTCGGGATGCCAAGCGGCTTGCCGTAGTAGCCGTCCTTGAAGAGCCTCCTCGACGCCTCCATGTCCCAGACGACGACCCTGTTCTCGAAGAGCCTTCCCACAGACCTTGCCATTCGAGTCCGAGTCCACTAGGGTCGCGTTAAAGCCTTGTCTCTGCGGCCGGCTAGAGTCCCAGCGCGAGTATCGTACTCGCGTCGGCAGCGCTGAGCATTGCGTCCGCGCAGTTCTCTATCGATTCTATGAGCTCCTTCAGCATCAGGAGCTCCTTGACTCCCTTCGACATCTTCAGCACCATGGCCACCGACTCCCTGTACTTCGTGTCTATCGCACCCTCGATCTGCTGAACCTGCGAGGTCATCTGTATCGACTGGTCAGAGTTGATTGAGAGCGCCCGAACGCTCTCGTTGAGCTTGGAGATACCGTCGATCAGCAGGCCGAGCAAGGAGGTTATCGCCTCCCTGTACTTCTTGTTGCTGGCCGTCGCCCGTGGGAGTTGCGACATCTTGAACGCTATCCCATTGACGTGCCCGAAGATGTCCTCCACTGCGAACGCGGCCCGCAGCATGTCCTCCCTGTTGACGAGCAGCGTGCCCACCTGAGAGAGCTCCCGGATCAGAGCCGTCCTGAGAGTCGACACGTCTTCCTCCGCCTTCTTCACCTTCTCCATTGCAGCGCCAACCTGCATCTTGTCTCCCTTGGCGAGCGCACTGTACTCGTCAAGCAGGACCCTGCTCGCGTCGAGGACCCTCCTCATCTCGTCCTGGAGGACGACAACAGTCCTCCTTCTCGCTTGAGTTTCACCTTCAGGACCTGACATGAAAATCCGACCGCATCAACGCATTACGAAGTTAGGATTTAAGACTAGGCACAAAAGCTGCAGTTATTGGTGCTTCCTGGGGAGCCGTCCCCCGCCCGAGCGTCTGCTTATCCCTACTTCTTGTCAGATTCCTTGGCGTAGTCCCTCAGTGGCGCGATCAGGTTGGTGAACTCCATCGGGAAGATGTACTTCGTGGATGGGCTCGCTCCGAGCGCCTTGAGGGTGTCGAGGTACTGCAGCACCATCGTCTTCGAATCGATCGTCTTCGCAGACTGGAAGATCAGGCTCAGTGCCTCCGCGTAACCCTGCGCCCGCAGTATCGCCGCCTGCCTGTCTCCCTCTGCCCTTAGGATGGTCGACTTCTTGTCGCCCTCTGCCACCAGGACGGTCGACTCGCGCTTGCCGTCCGACTCGGTCACCATCGCCCTCCTGGACCTCTCAGCAGACATCTGCTTCACCATCGCCTCCTGCACGTCCTGCGGAGGCCTGATCTCTCTTATCTCCACGTTCGTCACCTTGATCCCCCACCTCACCGTCACCTCGTCGAGCTTCGTCCTCAGGACGGAGTTGATCTGCTCCCTCTTCGCGAGGAGCTCGTCGAGGGGAATGTCGCCGACGACAGCCCTGAGGGTGGTTGTCGCTATACCTATCGAAGCCCCTTCGAAGTTCTGGACTTGGACGACGCTCTGCGTCGCTTCCAACACCTTGTAGTAGATGAGGAAGTCGATGTCAGTCGGCGCGTTATCCTTCGTGATGCACGTCTGGTGGGGCACCTCTAGGAAGCGCTCCCTCAGGTCAATCTTCTGGATCCTGTTGATGAAAGGAAGGACAAAGACTACGCCCGGCCCCTTCGCCCCGACAAGCCTGCCAAGTGTGAACATGACGATTCTTTCGTACTCCTTGATTATCCTGATCGAGTATCCAATGAAGCCTATGACGATTAGGACGACGATTCCCTCTATCACGTAGTTGATGATATCGCCCGTTGTCAGGATTGCTGCGGTCTGGAGAAAGCTCACTGTCCCAACTTCTCTACAACCAGCTCCAGTCCTTTGACCGCTTTAACTCTTACTTGGTCGCCGCGCACGAGTCCCTGCGAGGATAACACACTCCACTGCTCCGACTCGATGAGCGCCACTCCTTTGCCCGGCGGCTTCAGGTCAGACTGCATGACCCCTTCCTTCCCAATCTTGTTTGCCAGGTCTAGCGTCTTGGGCCTCCCCATCAACCCCTGTCTGATTCTCCGCAAGTAGATGCTCCCGATGACTATCGCTCCCGCGAGGGCAGCCAAGAGGCCGTAGGTGATGTTGGGTATGCCCGAGAAGTTCGCTCCCGGCAGAGCTGGGTTCGAGGGGGAAGAGGGAGGCAGCTGGAAAATGAGGAGGAACCCGACAATGAAGATGACGACGCCGATCAGGGCACTGATGCCATGTTGAGTCTTCACCTCGAGGAAGATGAAGGCCGCACCGATAATCATGAGCAGGATGGCCACGGGAGGGGCGCCGAAGACGCCTAGCCCGAAGAGGGCCAAGGCAATGACAGCAACGCCCGCTATGGAGAGGACGAGCGTCGGATGATAGATGTCAATAAGCACGGCCGACACACCGAGCAGGAAGAGCAGGCTCGAGACGTTGGGGTCGCTGAACACGGATATGAGGGTCGGCCTCAGACCAGGGGTATCGATCGACGTTGATGCGGGTACACCGAGCTGGGAGAGGGCGCCTTGGAGGCTTGTGGAGTTGATCACGCCGTCTATGACGTGGAGCTGGAGTGCCCTTGTGTAGGGGTACGACATGCCCTGGCTGACCATCAGCCCGGTAGCAGTGGCGTTCCTCCCGTTGCTGCTCGTCAGAGTCTCCATGTATGAAGTGAAGGCGTTGATGTCCTTCCTCATCGTCGTGTTCTCCTCGCCCGTCGGAATGCCAGAGACTATCGGGGTAGCAGAACCAATCGTCGTGCCAGGCACCATGTAGATCTTTGTCGATGCCTCGGCTATGTACGAGCCGGCGGAGAAGGCGAACGCTCCCTGCGGAGCCACCAATGTGGTGAACGTCCCTCCCCACTGCTGGTAGCTCGATATCGAGCCGATCATCGACTCCATGCTGCCCCCGTCGCCGCCGTTGGTCGAAAGTACGAGGACCAGGTGCCCAGCGCAGGCAGCTTCCGCGTTGCTCACGACAGAGGCCAGGAAGTCTGCGGAACCTGGGTCGATATTCGCGCTGAGGGAAGCAACGTAGTACCCCGTCTGCGACGCGCAGGTCTGGGCGCGGGCCAGATTGGCCTGAAGAGCGAAGGCTGCGAGCAAGACAACGAGCAATGCGAGCCTGAAGGTCTTCATTTGTCCAAATCAATTACGACGCAGAGTAGCATATATACTGTCGTGACGATGCTCCGCGAGGGCGTAGGGTGCCAAAGCCCAAGATCACAGTGCTGGACCACCCGATGGTTCTCGAACAGCTCACTCTCGCTCGCAACAAGCGCACGAGCCAGGTGGCATTCAGGAAAGCAATCTACAGGCTCGGGAGGTTCCTCGCCTACGAGTTCCTTCGGACTATGGAGACAAAAGAGGTCAGAATCGAGACTCCTCTCGGCGCGACAATCGGCCACAGGGTGAAGGGCAACGACAAGATTGTGATTGTGATGATCCTGAGGGCGTCCATCCCATTCGTGGAGGGCATGTACAAGAACCTCCCGATGGCGAGAACGGGTGTGATCAGCGCCTGGCGCGGCAAAGCTCCAGACTTTCCGATAGAGGTCGGCTATGCAAAGATACCCAACATCCGCAGGGACGATGTTGTAATCATAGCAGACCCGATGCTCGCCACTGGGCATACTCTGCTCGAGGTCGCAACGAAGGTGATGGAGAAGGCAAAGCCGAAGAGGCTCGTCTTCTTCTCGGTCCTCTCCACCATGGCAGGAATCAACTACGTCAGTAAGAGGTTCCCGAAGGCCGAGTTTTACACGTGCGGGATAGACCCGAAGCTGAACGAGCACGGGTACATCGTCCCAGGGCTCGGAGACGCGGGAGACAGGGCCTTCGGGTCGCCCCTTTAGGATGTCTATTCAGGACGAGGCTTCGACGTGCTTCAGTTGTCTGTTATACATCGAGACGATCTCCTCGACCGTCGTCGCATCCTCCGCCCGCTTGTCGTCCCGTATCTTCCCTGTGAACTTCGGGAACCTGAGTGAGATTCCAGCCCCTGGTCTGATCCTGTCCATGGCCGCCGTGTGGATGGGCGATAGAGTCAGTTCTGCGGCGATTGTCTCGATGACGAGGTGGGGCCTGAACCAGACGTCTGGTTCCAGCTTTGACTCGACGTTGGGTGGCCTGACCGAGCTCTCGTAGGGCTTTAGCAGCTCTGGCAACTTTCGCAGGTCCTCGTCCGAGAAGCCGGTGCCTATTTTCGCGACGCTTGTGAACGTCTCGCGCTTGTCGTCGTAGGCTGCGAGGAGGTAGGTGCCGTACGTTCCAGTCCTCCTCCCCTTTCCGTGGAATGCGCCGACGATCGGGAGGTCGATTGTGTCGGTCAGCTCGCTCCTGTACTCCCTCTTCAGCTTGATCCAGGCAAATTCCCTTGCTCCCGCCCTGTAGCCGGACCGCAGGTCCTTGACGACGAGCCCCTCACAGCCGTTCTCTATCGCCTCCTCCATGAACCTCTCGATTTCCTTCGGGTCGGACGAGCGAAGGGCGGGGACTGGGCGGGTCCGGGCAGTTGGTCTCAGTATCTCTTCCAACTTCTTCCTCCTGACTGTGTACGGTTGCTCCGTGTAATCCTTCGCCCCTGCGAGGAGAAGGTCGAAGAAGTTCAGTGCGACTGGGTACCGGGCCATCGCCTCCGCGACCCCGTACTTCCTCCTCCTGTGCATAAGCTCCTGAAAGGGAAGATACTCCCCAGTGTCTTCGTTTATCGCCACTACCTCAGCCTCCAGGATGGCGGTCGTTGCTGAGACGTTCTTCTTCACGAGCCCGATAGCGTCAGGGTAGTGATCGGTAATGACCTCCAGCCTCCTTGAGAAGAGCGTGACTTTCTCGCCTTTCTTGTGGATCTGGAGCCTCTCGCCATCAAGCTTGTACTCCGCGGCCACCTCCTTGTCGCCCATCTTGTGGACAATCGCCTCAGCCGAATTCAGCCTCTCCGCGAGCATCGGGCGGATCGGCACTCCCACTTCGAGGCGTATCGAGCCGATGCCACTGGCTCCCTTCGACGCGACGGTCTCAACAACGAAGCCGAGGTCGGGGTGCACGTTGTACGCCCTCTCGATACTGGGTCTCTCCTTCTTGCTCCCTAGGAAAGCGAGGGCACAGGCGTCGAGCACGGTGTAGTCTGCCACGCCCAGCCTGAGCTCACCTGTGACCGTCCTCATTATGAACTTGGCCTCGCGAGGGCTTGCGTCGTTGAGGAGGCTGATCAACTCCTTCTGTTTGGCGTCAACGGAGCCTTCGCCGCTCTGCCTTGCTATCCTCAGTAGCGTGTCGTACACCCTCCTCAGCGAGAGCGCCTGCGAGAAGAGGGTACCCTGCGCCTTCGCCTCGAGCAACTTCTCGGCTGCGCTTCCAATGTCACCGAGCTTCACATACGTCTTGTAGACCTCGTCGGAAGAGAGTCCGGTCGTGGAGTTGAGGGCGCGTAGCGTCATCTTCTCGGCCAGACCAAGTTCCACGCCCTCGTAGTCGGGCCTGAGTTTCCCCTGAGTGAGATACACTAGTATCGAGAGCTCGGCTTTGGGCGTCTCCTTCAGGAGCGAGGAGAAGACCTCAGTCATTTCGTTCCTGCCTGAGATTCCCTCCAGTCTAGCATAGTAGTCGGCGACGGCAGCGTATCTCAAGTACGTTGGCGACGGGCGGGTGGCTTATTTGCGTCTTTCCGAGGAAAAGGCTTAATTCCGCTCCCTCGGTCGGGCTATCGACATTAGAGATGGGCGGAACCAAGAAGAAGTCGCTTGCAGCCATGGAGAAGGAGCAAGATGCGAAGGATAACGAGGAGGCAGGTCAGAAGGGAAAGAAAGGCAAGGAGCAGAAAGGTGCTCCCCAGCAGCAGAAGAGGTTGCCTTTTCTCCCGCCCAAGATGAGCGAGGATGAGATGGTCAAGGCGCTCTCACCCTTGAAGGCAATCACAGTCTTCGGGGCTTCCAGAGTGCTCGGCGTCAATGCATCGATAGCGACTGGGTTGCTCCGCATCCTCGAGACCGAGAAGAAGATCGCTAGGGTTGGCGGATTCAGCGGACACTACGTCTGGTCAGCTGTCCCGAAGAGCTAAGACCGCTTCATCTCGAAAATCTGCTCCGACGCGGTGCCTCAGTGTGTCGAACGTTGGCCTGGGCCCCTCCCGGGCGAGGAGCCTACTCCGACACGTCGAGCGCCAGCCTCACAACGTCGCCAGCCTTCAGCGTGTCGAGGGCCTCGATTCCCGACTCGACCTTGCCCAGCGGGTTAAGGGGTCTCTCGCTCTTGACGCTCCGCAGGAAGATGCAAAGGAGGCTCCCAGAGGCAAGGAATGCGATGTCTCCCCTCTCTAGGCTGAGCCTCGGCTTCTCCACTCCGACCCTGATGTCCGTGAAGAGGGAGGCCATTGCCGGTTGGACGCTGACACGGCTCTCAATCGGCAGGGCGCGGAGGATTGCGTTCACAGTGAGAGGAGCCAAGTGCCTGTAGAGTGAAACACTGGCGTTGCCCCTTCCCCTCACCTGCGCGGTGCATGCAATCTTCGAGACCGACCCTGCTCCGGTCTCCGATGGCTGGGACATGTGTTGGAGCCACCAGAATCTCGCGTTTTAGGCGTTTTTGTCGAAATAGTCGGAAAGACTTATCAGACGACCGAAGGGGGCGTTAACAAACCCAAGGCTCTCTCATGGCACCCCAAAAGTCGACAAAGAAGGCTAAGCAACCATCACTTACTGAATTCGAGATCAAGATCGGTCCTCCCAAGCTGACGCGGTTCGAACGCGCCAGGATTGTCGGCGCGAGGTCCCTCCAGATTGCGATGGGCGCTCCTGCCTTTATCCCAATCGAGGGGGGTCACAGAGGACCGATTGAGATTGCAACTGCGGAACTCGAGGAGGACGCTCTCCCCATTTCAATCAGACGCGCCCTTCCCAACGGCGTTTTCCAGGACATACCCATCAAGGCTCTGGCCAAGTAGTCCTCGCGGGTGCTTTGGATGACGCGAGGGAAAATCTTCGTCAACGACACCCTCGGGGATGAAGCGAGGAGGATTTTGGCTGACTACGATCTGCTGCAGAGGACGAAAGAAACAGTGGTGATAGTGAACGTCGAAAGGGGTGAAACCGTTGACGAGGACTCGGTGCTCAGGATTCTCCAGGAGAGGCCGGAGACAAGATACGCCACAGATGTCTTCTGGGAGAAGGAGGGCAGAGAGGTCTTCGACGCGACACTGTGGAGCCTCCAAATTTCTCAGGGACTCTTCACACTGCAGGAGCGAGCGGCGGCAAGGAAGCCATCGAACGGGTCAGGCGAAGGCCGCCGAGAATCTGATGACCTTTCTCAAGAAAGGAGAGGCTGCCAACAGAGTCGACGTGGCGGAGTACATCGGCTGGGAGCGGTTGGATAGCGAGTCCAGTTTCTCTCATCATGTATAAATAGCCCATGGGGGACGCGTCGCAACTAAGGAAATACACATGCCAGACAGAAAACCAAACACTCGCAGACCAGAAGGACACAGGTCGGGGCCACGAACTGCTCCGAGACCAAGGCCAACGGAACCGCAGCAGCCGCAGCAGCCGCAAGAGCAACAGCAGTCGCAGCAGCCGCAAGAGCAACAGCAGTCGCAGCAGCCGCAGCAGCAACCAATGCAAAGACCACAAAGGACATCGCCACCTAACCACATCTTTGTCGGCCAAAAGCCAGTGATGAGCTACGCCATGAGCGCTCTCATCCAGCTGACGCAGGCCGGCGAGATTGTAGTCAAGGCGAGGGGAATGGCAATCGGCAGGGCAGTCGACGTGGCTGAAATAGTCACGAAGAGGCTCGGCAATGGCCAGTTCTTCGTCAAAGACATCAACATCAACACTGAAGTCGTTGGCGAGGGCAGCGAGCAAAGAAACGTCTCTTCGATAGAGATAGTCGTCGGCAAGTAGAATCAGCGACACAATCAGGGCATCGTCGTCAGGATTCGCCAGCGCTAGCTGAGGCCCTCTCTGCTTCGATATTTTCGGCAGAGAAGGAGCTTCCCGCTTTTGTCTAACCTTTTGATTTCTACCTCACGCCTCAGAGCGCTCTCCCGTGAGCTCCTCTCTTCGAGGAACGCGAGCTCAACGGGCCTCCTCGCGCGCGTATAGCGCGAACCGATTCCTTTGTTGTGCTCCCCAACCCTTCTCTCCGGGTCTGTAGTATAGCCAGTGTAGAGTGTTTTGTCCGCGCACATGACGATGTACACAAAGTGGCGTTGACCACCTGTCCTGGGTCGCAGCCGCTCTCCTGTCTTCGCGTTTCGCGCCAAATTCGAGTTTTGCAACGTTGTCACGACTCCTGAGCGATGCTACACAAAAGTTATAAGCAAAAAAAAATCTGGTTAACGCCAACAAAAAGTTGGTTAACACACGTGCGCAACCCGTAACAAGAACGGGAATCTTTGCGCCAAGGTTCTCTGACAAGGATCTCTACAGGCTAGCGGAAAGATACGGCACCCCGTATTTCCTGATCGACGAGACCACTCTCAGAAAGAAGGTGAGCGAGATGGAGCAGGCGTTCGCCGAGTTCAAGGGAGCGTTCAGGGTCGCCTACTCGATCAAGGCGAACTTCAACCCTTCAGTGATCAGGGCGTTCGCGAGCGAAGGGATAATGTTCGACTTGACGGCGCCAGCGGAGCTTCAGTTCCTGCTCAAGTGCGGCGGCTCAGCCGAGAGCGTGCTGTACACGAGCATAACGGAGACACTGTCAGAGTACGAAGAGATACTCAGCCTTGGGGTGAGCAAGGTCGTCGTCGCCAGCTACAACGGGCTTCTCAACCTCATCGAGGCTGTCGGGAGGACAAACGCCCGCGTGAACGTGATGATAAGGGTAAACCCGGAGGTGCACGTGCACGCCGAGCTGAGGGGGTCGATGGGCCACGGCAAGTTCGGAATGCAGTTCGATGGCCCCATCCAGGACACAGCTTTCAACGCCTTGAGGAAGATCCTCGCGACCCCTGGGCTCAGTTTTGAGGGATTTCACTTCCACTTGGGGAGCCAGATCGAGGACCCCGCATGCTACGCAGAGGCGGTGGAGAAGCTCGAGAGCTTCGTGCTTGACACAAGGAAGCGGCTAGGGCACTACGACGTGAAGACGATTGACATGGGCGGAGGGATGCCTGTGTCGTACGGCCACAGGGTTCCGACCCCTAAGGAGACAGCTTCGAAAATCATGGGACAGTTGAACAGCCTGATCGAGAGCTTCGGGGGCAAGTACACCCTCATTGCAGAGAGTGGCCGTTTCCTCAGCGCAGAGTCCACGGTGCTCGTCGCTCGCATAGTCAACGTGAAGAGGTTCGGCGAGAGCAAGTACATCTACGTCGACGCAGGCTACCACGTCCTCATCGACTCCGCCCTACTCAAGCACGAGTATCCCGTCGAGGTCGTGCCCGGCGGAAAGCAGGCAATCCAGAAGACAGTCCTTGTGGGCAGACTCTGCGATCCCCTCGACGTCTTCCCGACCTCCAGCAGGTCCAAACTCGGCG
This sequence comes from Nitrososphaerales archaeon, assembly GCA_032906765.1. Classification (NCBI taxonomy): domain Archaea; kingdom Thermoproteati; phylum Nitrososphaerota; class Nitrososphaeria; order Nitrososphaerales; species Nitrososphaerales archaeon. Next base: position 11,813 of record JAJTZB010000010.1, on the reverse strand, counting down.
GGGCAGAGGTAGGGAAGCTCGTGATGTTCAGGGATGTCGGGGCCTACTCGACAGTGATGAACATGCCTTTCCACAGCCAACCCAGGCCGTACATACTGATGCGCAACGGCCAAGGCAACTACGCGGTAGTCAGGAAAGGCCAGAGTGTTGAGCGACTGTTCGCCGATGAGGGCGGCGACTGCCTCCCGAACTGAGCTTGGCCGGTTGCGTTCCCCAGCCTTCCCTAGGAGTCCCGGGCAGGTCTACCTCGAGTTTAGGATGAAGGACGGCAGAGTGGCAGTTCTCAGAACCCTCAGGAGAGGAGATTTGCCCTCCCTCGTCAGATTCGTGAACAAGCTCGTCGCGGAGAAGCGCGTCAACCCGACGCTTGGGATTACACTTGACAAGCGCGTCACCTCGGAGACGGAGAAGGGCTACCTCTCTAAGATGCTGAAGGGGCTGAAGAGGGGGGATGTTATCAGCGTCGTTGCTCAGGTTAGAGGGGAGATTGTTGGGAATTGCGAAATAACGAGGCGAACATTCTCGGGGGAGTTGCACCACACAGGTACTCTTGGAATAGCTATACTCGACGGCTGTCGCGACGTCGGTCTGGGCGGTCGAATGCTGCAGATCTTGCTCATGGAGGCGAGGAGAGCCGGCATCCGCGTAGTCGAGTTAGAGGTCTTTTCTGTGAACGCGGCTGCGAGGCGTCTTTACGAACGGCTTGGCTTCAAGGAGGTGGGAGTGGTTCCGAGAAAGGTCCTGAGAAAGGGGAAGTATTTTGACAGCGTGGCAATGTACGCGGACTTGGGAACCGATAAATCCACAGGGTAACCTAGCCCCGACGGTTGACGTTAGAAGTAATCATTGGGCCGATGTTCTCAGGAAAGACCTCTGAGCTCATTAGGCTCGTGGAAAGGGAGGTCTACGCTAAGAAGAAAGGGGCAATTCTCAAGCCGTCTTTTGATAAGAGGTACAGCGAAAGGGAAGTGGTCACTCACAACGGACTCAGGTACGCAGCCTACTCCATAGTCGCTTCAAGGGAGGGGGTTGGTAGGATCCCAGGCATCGTCGAGCAAAACGGGCTCGATATCATAGGCGTGGATGAGGTCCAGTTCTTCCCGAGACAGATTGTGCCTCTCCTCGACTCGCTCGCCTACAGAAAGCGTGTCATAGCCTGCGGCCTCAACATGAACTTCAAGGCTGAACCGTTCCTCGGGACAATGGAGCTAGCGGCCAGGGCCGACCGCGTGAGATACCTCAGCGCAGTTTGCGTAATCTGCGGTCAAGAGGCGACGAGGACCCAGCGGCTTATCGGCGGAAAGCCGGCGCCAAAGAATTCCCCTGTGATAGTCGTCGGCGGCAAGGAGATGTACGAGCCCAGGTGTCGCGACTGCTACGAGCCAGCGAAGTGAAGGTCTGGAAGCGTTGATATCATCGCAGAGCGCATCCGGTCGGGAGGCAGTCAAGGAATGGCGCTAGAGCCCAGGGACGAGGGAGGCAGGCTGTACCACATCGGGCTGAAGAAGGCTGATGTCGGACGGATCGCCTTTCTCCCCGGTGACCCCGACAGGGTTCCAAAGATAGCGGAGCACTTCAGCGATGCCAAACCGATTGCGTCCCACAGGGAATACACTACCTGGGGTGGCCGAGTGGGAAGGGACCGTGTCATCGCAATGAGTACTGGGATTGGCGGACCAGCGGCGGCGATAGCGATAGAGGAGCTGGCGAGGCTCGGCGTCGAAGTCATGATCAGGGTAGGAACATGCGGCGCCATCTCGCCGGCTGCGAAGGTTGGTTCGACCATCATCGCTGACGCCGCTGTGAGGATGGACGGGACTAGCAACCAGTACGTCACACCCGGGTACCCGGCAGCAGCTAGTCCTGAGGTCGTCATGGCACTGAAAGATTCGGCCAACGCGCTTGGGAAGAGGCATCTCGTCGGGATCACGGCCTCTACAGACTCGTTCTACGTCGGCCAGGGCAGGAAGGGCTACCGCGGCTACTTCCCTTCGGACAAAGATTCCCTCATGAAGGACCTTCAGGCCGCGAGAGTGCTGTGCTTTGAGATGGAGGCCTCGACACTGTTCACTCTAGGCAGAATCTTCGGGCTCAAGACGGGGGCCGTCTTTGCTGTCGTCGCAAACCGCGCGACGAACGACTTTCGGGTCGGGGCGGGTGTCGCTGACGCCATCGAGGTGGCGGTCGGCAGCGTGGCGAGGCTCAAGAAATACGGTGCCTAGACTGAATTCTTCACCTTGGAGAGCACCTCGCTTCCCCTGAGAGTGCCAAGCGAACCCTTCTTGGAATTCTTCTCCGTGAAGCGCATTCCATCGGCTCTCTCGCCTGTTGTGATTAACAAAGGAACGGGGTCGCTGGAGTGCATCTTGATTGTGCACGGTGTCGCGTGGTCGCACGAGACGCCGAGCCTCAATTCACCTAGTTTCTCCGCTGCGACTGAGAAGAAGTTCCTGTCGATTGCCTCGATGCTCTTCTTCTTGCCAACTGCATCCCCGTCGTGCCCGAACTCGTCTGGGCCCTTGATGTGCACGTAAACGACAGTCCCGTCTCTGAGCTCCGAGTTGAACAGTGAGGCCTTCTTCTTCATGTCGTTCCTATCCTCGACGCTCACCATCCTCATCCCGAGGAGCCTCGCGATCCCAACCTCCGCCGGCATCTCGACGAGGGCCGTCCCCCTCATGCCGTACTTCTGCTCGAACGGCTCGACCTGTGGGAGGTGGTCTCCGGCGTCCCTGAGAAGGACACAGTTGGCAGGGAGCTTCCCCATCGAGACGCGCACCTTGTTCACAGGACTGGAGGAAAGCGCCTTGAGCACCTTCACGGTGAACTCGTTAACCAAGTCTGCTGCCCGCCTGGCGGCCGCCGAAGGAGTCTCGGGGAGCGATTTCATGATGTTCTCTCTCTTTTTCGTCAGTTTTGCGGCACCGAAGCCACCCACCCTGGCATACGCTGGGTCCGTGTTGGAGATTCCAGCCGAAAGCTCCCGGTCGGCCCTTACCACGAGGACTCCCCTGTAGGAAACGGTCGCCCTGTATTCGAATTCAGCATCCTTCAACCTGATACCGTTAATCTCCTGCTCGAGTTGCCTCGCCTCCTCTGGCGAGACGTCCCTTCCAGCCCTCCTATCGAGTATCTCCCTCCCGCGGGCACATGCCAGGTTAGCCCTGAGCGCCAGATCTCCTTTCTTGAACAGCATGTCTGCTCCCACCGCCTCAACTACGCCTCTCCCAGGATATCCCCCTTCGAATGAGTAGCCAAGCATGTTGAACACCGCTATGTCTGACTCTGGTGAAATTTTCCTGCCTACTGTAACGACGCTGCCAAGCCTCGAGGAGCTGGCTATCCTGTCTAGGTTGGGTGTGTACGCTGCCTCCAACGGGGTCGTGAAGTTGAGGAGGGGGCTCGGTCTGTCGCCACAACCGTCCAGCAGGACGTAACCTATCTTCATTGGCTGCCAGACATCTCCAAGTCGTTGATTATCAACGTTCGCCGGGGCCGACGGTCATGACCGCAGCCAACAACACCGCGGGCAAACGATAATAAACAACGCGTCGTCGGATGGCCTCCGATGGTTGAGATTAGGAAGGATTATTTTACAGAAAAACTCTCGGTCATCCTTCCGGATAGGGGCCTGAAACCGGGCCAGGTCATGCCGCAGAAGGTCGAGAAGTGCAACTACTGTCCAGGCAACGAGGACATGACACCGCCCGCGGACCTGGTCATCGTAAAGAAGGGTGAGACTTTGCTGAAGCAGACGGACTCGGAGGGAGACGTAGTGAAGAACTGGTCCGTGAGGATATTCCCTGCAAAGAACCCGCTGGTCACGCCGACGGCCCCGCCCTCATTCGGCGAGTCCCCTCACTACAGCGAACCCGCGGTTGGCTATCATTACGTGCTCGTAGCAACGCCGAAGCATGAGTTACCTTTCTCGCGGATAGACGTGGAGCAGTGGACGAACATCCTTGCCTCTCTCCAGGATAAGGTGCGTTGGCTGTATGCGCAGAAGGGGGTGAGCTATGTCCTGGTGTTCGCGAACAGTGAAAAGGAAGGGACTCCGACGGCCGTCCACCCCAGCATCCAGATCATCACAACTCCGAGGGTCCCTCCCGCAGTGGAGGTGGAGGCCGAGACCGTCCAGAACTCTCTGAACGAGCTCGGTGTCTGCCCCATGTGCCAGGTGGTGTCAACGGAGACGGGAGGTCCCCGTCAAATCCTGGCCACGGACTTCTTCATCGCCTTTGCCCCTTGGGTCTCAACGCACAGCTACGAGTTCTGGATATACCCGAAGAGACACATGACAAGCCTGTTGAAGCTGTCGCAGAAGGAGATGATGGACCTCGCGCTGATGCTCCGGTCGACCTTGGGCGGGATGGCCAAGACGTTCGATAACCTCAGTTTCGTCATGGTCTTCCACAGCTCGTCCGAGAAGAAGACGACCAAGCAGATTCATTGGCACATCGAAGTCTTCCCCAAGAAGTCTCACTGGTCTGGGCTGGAGCTGGGCGGAGGAATATACGTGAACGATGTGTCTCCGGAGGCTGCAGCGCAAGTTCTGGGAGCGAGCGCAAGGAAGGAGCTCGCCCAGCTGGTCGGGATTAAGTAGTCACTCTTTCTTCAGCCTGTCTATCATCCGCGTTTGAAGCGGGTCGCGCCCGAGAGCTATCGCGACATAGTATGACGCCATGTCGAGCTGGTACGCCATCGTGATAAGCTGCGAGAGGCTGCCGCTGCCGCTTCCGTGAATTTCAAGCGGGCGAGTCCCTCGTTTCTTGAGCACTGTGACGAAGGCATCGGTCTTCCTCCTCTCAAGAGGGCTCTCCTCGGCGTGCCTGAGAAAGATCGGGAGGAAATCCCTGGATGTGTCTTCCCATGACTGGACCTCGTTGTGGAAAAGGTCCGGCATGAGGTCGAAAAAGGCGTGCCTCTTGGCGTTCTCGTTCATTGCGTTCTTGAACCTGATTCCGACCCCTCTCGTGACCTCGCTCGCGTAGACCACGGGATTCTTCTTGACCAACTTCCTCGCAAGTTGTTTGGAGGGATTCTCGGCATCTGCAACCTCTACATCAACCGTGCCGCGCTCCTTGCCGAGAGAGGAGACAGCTTCTCTAGCCTCCTCCTCGCAGCCGAGGTCCATGCCCCTGTTCGCGACGGCAAGACAGGAGAAGACGATGAACGGGAGCATGTAGCGCGGGGCGACAACTTCAGGCATCGCGATGTGCTGGAGGCCGAGCTTCTTGGACTCCTCCTCGAGTTTCCCCCCGGAGGAGATGGAAACGACAGTTGCGCCTCTCCTCGCCGCCGTTTGCATCATCGCTATCGTCTCCTGCGTGCCTCCAGAGGCGCTGCACGCGATGGCCAGCGTCCCTTTCATGTCATGAACGGGCACTCTGCCCTTGAACACAGAAAGTTCGACACCTTGCCTCGGGCTCAGCCAGCCCGAGATTATGTCGCCACCCGCGGCAGACCCGCCCATCCCTAGCACGAAAGTCTGCTTGAACTCAGTAGGAGGCAGTTCAAACCTTGCTTCGAATCCTGACCTCGCGAGTGAGGGCCAGTCTCTGTATGCCATATAGACTGCTTTCCTGTCAATCATCTTGACCCTGGAGAACGAAAGATTACTCTTCAAAACATCTCACCCCGGTGGGATTCGCACGTGCTCACAGTCTTTCGCTCTTAAGTTCTACGCTGATTAGCCCGTCCAACCGTACTTCGGCATAGTTCCCCCGCATGAGGGGGCCAGGGTTCACGATCGTCGTGTCGCCGACCTTGTCTATTCCCCTGGAGTCGTGCGCGTGACCGGAGAGCACGAGGTAAGGTCGTTCCCTGATGATGTATTCCCTTACAGGCGCTGAGCCGATGTGTGCTCCGCCTGCCCTGTCGCACTTCGTGTTCACGGGCGGACAGTGGGAGACCAAGATGTCCAAGCGGCCCAGTCTTGACAGGATGGACGTCGCGTCTGCGTCCTCGAGTTCGAAGATTGTATGGAACGGGGTCGGATTCGAACCCCCGAGCCCCCCGATTGTGTGCTTCCCGACGGTGGCCGTCCGCCCGTGGAGGGGAACGACGCCTGTCGGGACTTTGGTCTGTGACGAGTCTGCGTTCCCTGGCACGAAGAAGGCTGTCTTGCCAGTCGAGGCGACGGCATCTAGGAACTCACTGACGAAGTCCTGACCTCCGCTTCTCGCAATGTCGCCGCCGACTATGATCGCGTCGTAGTCTTTGCCCTTTCGTCCTATCCATTCGAGGGCTGCCCTGCTTGTGTGCACATCTACGACGAACAGGACCTTCAAGCTATCCTGCCCTTCTTGACGTGCGCCTTCCGCCTCTCAATCGCGGTGGCCTTGAAGGCCAGCCGGATGAGCGACTCTTCCGCCTTGGAAAGGGTCATCCCCCTCCGCTCCTTCATCCTGGTCTGGGTCTCGATGACAGAGTCGAGACGGAGCTCGACCATTTTGGCCCTGCCGCCGTCATAGTAGGTGAAACTCGGGACGTTCCTGTCCACCAGGCCCGAAACCTGACTGGCGACGCCCACACTCTTGCCTGAATACACCGAGGCGTTAATCGAGACCTTCGCCATGTCGCCAATTACCGGTCCAAGCTTGGTCATGCCAGTGTCGACCCTCCTCCCGTTCACCTCGACGCGCACGCTACCGTAGGTATTCTTGAGGTTGCTGAATGTGCTGCCAGCGCCGAGGTTGACCCACTCGCCCACCACCGAGTCGCCGACGTAGCCCAGATGCGTCTTGTTGGTGTTGGGCATGATAATCGAGTTCTCCACTTCGCCCCCAATCCTGCACACCTCGAAGATTGATGTTCCCTCCCTCAGCAGCGCGGAGTGCACCCTCGTCCTTCGCCCTACATAGCATGGCCCGGATATCCTCGAGAAGCTCTCAATGGAGGCTCCTTCGTCGACCATGACCGGGCCGCGCCTGGTGTCGAAGGTCACGTGGTCCTCGACTTCGGCCGAGCCGTGGACCCTGAGGTTTGAGGCTGGACCCTTCACCCTTGTCTTCTCCGGCAGTTCGAGCTGGTCGCTGAATTGAACCGCTTGCTCTGCAATCGCTAGCCCGTTGCTCTCCACCATCTGCCAGCACCCCCTGAAGACAGAGCCTCTCGGCAGTTCCAGCACATCCGACCCCTTCGATAGTCTCAGGATTCGCTTGAGCCCCAGCACTCCGGGTTCGATATCCTCCACTCCAATCCTGGCTGCCACCACAACGTCTCCAGATGTCGCCACGAACCTCCCCCTCCTCTCAACCAGCGCCTGCAACCCTAGGTTGGGCCTCGCTCGGGCGTTCAGTAGAAGCACGTCGCCTTCGATCGAGGCGTTGTACTCTACCTCTTCGGACGTTCGAGTCACCTCACATATCTCGGGTCGGCCCCAGAGCGTCACATCCTTTGCACCCACCGCCCTCCTCACAGAGTCAAGAAGCGTCCTCGTCCCCCACCTCAGGAGGCCGACGTGTCTCAACGTGCTCAGGGGGGCGAAGTCCCGCCATCGCTCGTCCTCGAACAGCACAACTGTCATGGACTAGAGCATCTTGCCCATCCGCTTCATGTATTCCTCGTTTGCCTCCCGGTACGACTTTCTGTCCCCGATGTCAGTGAACTCGCCTTCGACCTTCACCCCGTAGAGCTTGTCGTGCGCCTTCTGCGCATTTTCGAACGCTTCCTTCATTCCGTACATCCTGCCAGCAGGAACGTGCCTCAGGAACCTACGCTCCATAACGTAGCACCCGACGTTGATGTACCCAGTGATCGTTGGCTTCTCTCTCCATTCGGTCAGCCTACCTTCCTTGTCAGTCTCCATGAACCCGTACTTCAGCTCGGTGCTGTACTTCATGAGGACCATCGTGGCGTCAGCCGCGTGCTTCCCGTGGAACTCGAGCACCTTCTTCAGGTCAAAGTTCAGCATGGCGTCGCCGTAGAGGCAGAGGAATCTGCCCTTGACCTTGCTCTCTGCTGACTTCAGCTGACCTGCGATTCCGAGCGGATGGATCGAGGAGGCGTACGATATCCTCACTCCAAGGTCCTTGCCGTCGCCGAAGTACTCCTGGATCATCTTGCCCAGATAACCAGTCGAGATTATGATGTCTCTCACTCCCGCCCCGTGAAGCCATTCCACTATGTGCTCCAGAATCGGTTTCGGTCCGACCGGGAGCATCGGCTTCGGAAGTAGGAACGTGAAGGGCCTCAGCCTCGTGCCGAGCCCTCCCGCAAGTATTACTGCCTGGATGCTCTTACTGCTGACCAGTATCTTGTCGCCTTGGGCTGAGGCTTGTCAGCTCTTCTCTATATGTCTCATCTGCCCCCGAGAGAATGGCCGGGTCGACCACCAGCCCCTTCACGCCGAGTTTCATCACCATGGCCAAATCGAGCCTCGACAGCCTCTTCTGAGTCCTCAGGAGGACAGGTTTGGATGAGAGATTGACTATCACGCCGAGCGTCGCGTAGTCCAGTGCGCTGAATGCCGTCCCCCTCGCCTGCGCCGGGACTGTGGCGGAGTCCAAAGCCTCGACTCCTTCCGTCTGCGAGAGATACTTCACCTGCTCGAGTATGTACCCGGTCGCTACCGCAGCGATTTTCTTGACGCGGGCGTCCGACAAGACGAAGAGCGGCATCTGGTGAGCGTACATCTCGACGAACCCGAACCGGCTGGACATTATCCTCTCCCAGTACTCCTCTGCGAGCGGTTTCGCCCCTCCGATGAAGATTCCGCAAGGGATTGAGATGGTCGAAATCACGTCGTTGATGTAGGCGTCGTGGAGGTCGTAGCTCCCCAGGTGGCTCGGATGGGCGCCATCGTCCCCGTCTATGTTGAGGATTACTGCGTCTGCGCCCGACTCCTGAGCCTTGACAGCCAGCGAGACGCTGTTCTTTGGAAGGCTGGCAATGACGATGTACTCTTTGTTGTGCGGCAGAAAGTCCAGTGGTGTACGTACCAGTGACGGGTTCTCCATTATACGAGTCCTTCTGCTGCGCGCGGGGCTTAGAAGAGACTGCTCAAATGTGGTTTACTAACAGCGCAAAAGCCGCGCATTCTCAGCTCATCGGGGTAACCAGACTGTGATGCCGAGCACGAGGAAGATGACCGTGAGGTAGGGGCTCGTTATCTTGAACAGGGTCCAGGCCGTGTTCACGTTCCTGTCTATGGCAAGCTTCGCGCTGTAGCCCATGACTGCGGCACTCAGGACTGTCGCGGCGACTGTGTAGAAGATGCTGATTGTTGTGAACAGGAAGATCGCCACTGAGAAGACTGCAAGCAGCGCGCTGGTCGCGGCTATGCAGACCGTTCCCACTTTGTCTCCGAACACCACGGGGAGCATAGGCACCCTGGCGGCCCTGTAGTCCTCCTTGCTAACTATTGCTAGGCTCCAGATGTGGGTCGGTATCCACACTATTACGAGGGCCGACATGTAGAGAGCGATTGGCGAGACACCGTCTGCCACAGCTGCGTACCCGACTAGCACAGGCATCCCTCCCGAGATGCCGCCTAGGATTATGTTCAGCCAACTCCTCCGCTTCAGCACGAGAGAGTAGACTACGATGTTGTCAACGAGTCCAATCAGCATGAACGTCGCAGAAAGAAGGTTAAACCAGCCCGCGAGAAGCACAGACAGGACTGCCATTGTTAGGCCGAACACGAGCGCATTCCCAGGAGCTATCTTCCCGCTCGGGAGCGGCCTCCCCATCGTCCTCTTCATGACGCTGTCTATGTCTCGGTCGTGATAGTTCGTCAGGACGTCAGCGGAGGCGGAGCCGAGAGTCAGAGCGGCAACCAGGACGAGAATCTGGAACAGAGACGGGGAGACTCCGGTCTCCCTGTAGGCCACAAGCATGGCGACGAACCCCGTGAAAACGAGCAAAGCCCATATCCTGGGTTTCGTGAGCTTCCAGTAATTCGAGACCGACTCAGACAGCGGCAAACAGTTCTGCCGTCCCTTGGGCCGTTAAAACGCTATCGTCTCGCTTCATGGGGTGCCATCGTTGCCTCTCGGGTCCTTGGATAAACCAAGACGGCCGAAAACTCGAGAAGCATGGCGTCAGGAGACCCGCTACAGTGGATTGTGATCGGTGTCATCGTCGAAGTCATCTTTCTGTGGGGGCCGCAGAAGATTCCGGACATCGCCAGGGCCCTGAGCAGGGCGAGGGGCGAATGACTTCCGTCAGTCCGCGCCTAGGTTCAGCGATGCCAACACTGGTCACAACGTGCAGCTCTTCGAGCTTGTCAACAGGATTGCTCGCACTCGGGGCACTACACCCACGCGCGTCCGCAATTAGGACAGAACTGTTTGTTTTCGTCTAGCCGCCATCCGCAAGAGGCGCATCTGTCTTTTTCCTTTCCGAAAGCTTCCCCTGCGGGTCTTTGTATTCTTTTCTTCTCAATCCTTCTGGCTATTATGGCTGAGATTTCGAGCATTATTACTATGGGAAAGAACATCCCGAAGTGCCCTACTACGGGCTCAGGCGTCAATGCAGCTATCAAGACGTACAGACCCAAGTAGACTATCAGCCTGTTTTTTGTAAGAGCGGTGCTCGAAAGGATCCCGAACTGGACTAGGAGCACAAAGACAGCAGGAGTTGTGAAGGCTATCGCCGCCGCCCCAACTGTGATGAAGACCATTCCAAAGTAATCGCTAGCCGTGACAACGGGCGATATGCCAAAGACCAGTGCAAAATAGGTCATGAACCGGATGATGGCCGGAGTAAGGAGGAAGTACCCGATTGCTGCTCCGCCCACAAAAAGGCCAATGAAAGCCGTCATGAACCTTCCTAGGAGTTTCTTTTCGTTGGGATAGAGGGCCGGGTCGACGAATTTGAAAATCTCGTAACCAAACACAGGGCTTGATGTGACCAAAGCCATGACTGCCGAGGCCAGGAAGTATATCTCCAACGGTGCGGTCAGACTCCCTGATATGATCGTCACCCTGCCCGCCGCAAGACTTGCCGCGTTATCCAACACGAAGGCGATCATCGGCTTGTACAATCCCGTAAAAAGGGCGCTCGGGTCGAAGGCCGCCGCCGGGAAAAGCAGCCAGAAAGCCATGCTCGCGATGTAAGCAATCGCGACTGCCTTCACTCTCTGCTTTAGCTCGCCCAAGTGCTCCCTCAGCGTCATCGATTTCGAAGCCAATGCTCCCAGTGAGTCTGTCAATGCGTGTGATCTACATAGTCCCCTAATGGAGTTAATGACGGTTTCCTAAGGCACCTAATCATCAGATTCCGAAGAATAACGGTTGTAGACAAGGACCTCGGTCTCTACAGCAAGAAGCCTTGAGAGTCCGTACAACTAGAACTGTGGGAAAAACAAGTGGCGCGTGTGCCGTAGTAGTGGCCGAAATCAAGACAGCCAGCTTCTCCACCAGGCATCCTCCGACGATGGTTACAATCGCGGGACTACTTGGTCTTCGTCTTCCAGACTATCTCTTGAGATATCTGTTCCCTTGTCTTGCCCTCGGTGTTGATTCCGAGCTGCCGTGCAGTTTCCACCAGTATCTCATCTCCTGTTTTTGTAGGAGCAACCACACCACCCACCGCCTGCGCCGTTGGTGCCACTGAGCCTGTGATTTCTTTCGATGCCTGCTCGAACTCCTTCCTTGCCCTTCCCAAAGCCTTTGCGAGTTCTGGAATCTTCCCCGGTCCCCATAGGAGTATGACAACGACTATCACGCCGACGATTATTAGTTCAAGTGGGTCTAATGCCAATACAACCAAATCCGCATTCTTCGTTTCCTTTATTTAAGCCCTTCCATTCGAGGGCTCAGTAGAAACCCTCTGACCAGAGAATAGGCCAGACTCGTTATCCTCGCCGC